>JBBSFA010000606.1:0-3201 GCA_038239185.1 Elainellales cyanobacterium
CTGTACAGTGCCGTAACGTGACCTTTGAGATCGAGCCGACGCTGCACTTGGCGGACTTTCCAAGCAGACGATCGAGCGGTCAGCGGCGCGATCTGCGGCGGGTTGTTCAAGAACTGAGTCAGCAAAGACTGCGGCACACGCGGATCTTCTCGCCAAGTCGGCACAGCAATATCGGTGGCGACATCGCTCAAATAGCCGTACTCTTCCAGAAACCGATCGATCGCAGTCTGATCCAAATCAGCAGCCTCAGCATCCGCAACGTGAAGCTGCATCGCGATGACTTGGAGCGATCGCACCGAAGCCACTTCCGGCAAAGCGCTGTGATCCAGGTGAGCTTGATCAACGGAAAAAATCGCCTGTCGCAGGGCGGCACTTAAGGGAGCCAGAATGCTGTAATAAGTGGCGCGGGTGAGCAAAGCCAAAATTTGGTTGATGCGATCGAGCAAGGCTTCCGGCTCTTGGTCAGCGGCTTGAGCGGTCAATCGAGCAAAGCCTGGATCGAAATGCTCTGCTAAATCTCCAGCAAAGGCTTTTTCAAGGCGTAGCTCTCGCTGCAAGAGCCGCAGTAGTCCCGGCAGATTTTGCAAGGTTGAACCCAGCGGCGGTTTGCTAAACTTTGCGCCGCGCGTCAGAAACTCCAGGCTTTCAGGCGGTAGCCCCATGCGACGAAACAATTGCCCCAGCAGCGACGCGTTGAAGTAAGCCACAGAATGATGCAGCGTAGCGGTTTCATTGAAGTCTAGCCCAGTCGCCCGATCGCCCAAAACGATCGCAAAAATCTCGCCCCACACACCGCAGGTCAACGGACGATTGATTGCCCAGGTGAGCGGATGGATGTGACCCGGAATTACTTCAGCCGCAATCTTGCGCGTCCAGATCGGCAGCAGCGTTGTGATCGGTCGCGCCTGCAACAGCCAGAGATGCTGTCCGTCATAGCTCCACTCAATATCCTGCGGCACGCCGTGATACTGCTGCTCTATATGTCTCGCCAAATATGCAACCTGTTGGATTAAGCGAGGCGGCAGATCGCCCTTGCCTTCCATCGGTAAGTCGATCGCCTCTGGCAGCAGCCAACTGGGTGAAGCTTTTTGGGTCGAAATCTCTTTGTCCGCAATCTCTCCTTCAATCCAGACGCGATACTGTTCTGGGGTGACCTGACCTGAAACCACTTGAGTCGCCATGCCAGGAAGCGCTTCAATCACAACTGCATCTCCCTGACAGGCGATCGGATCGCGACTGAAAGCAACCCCAGAAAAAACGCCCTGCACCTGAAGCTGAACCACGATCGCCATGCCGCTTTCAGCAATCCCTTTGTCCTGACGATAGCGGCTGGCAGCACTGAGCTGATAAGAAGCCTGACAGCGGAGGATGGCTTGCTCGATCGCCCCTTGGCTCGTGAGATTAAGAATGGAGTCGTACTGTCCAGCAGCCGAAGCCGTCTCAGAATCTTCCCCGATTGCAGACGATCGCACGACCAGCGGAATATCTGGACTGGGGTGCAGCAGATCGATCAGCGGAGCCGGATCGTCTCCGGGCGGCAGCACCCAGCCGACTGGCACAGGATAGCCCCAGCGCCGAAGCTGAGACAGGTTTGCAGCTTTATGCCCAACTTTGTTGGGATCAAGCGGTTTATCTAGCGTAATCAAAGCCCGATCGCCCCGAAAGAACCGAAACATTTTGCGAGAGCTGCGGCTAGCAGTCTCAGTCGGTAAGTCTAGATCATCCGGAATTTTTTGGTAAATCCAGGCAAGCAGCAGGCTCAGAATCACCGTTGCCCCGATGCGATCGCCCGAACTCGAATGGCGCAATGCCGTGATGATTGGCAGCAGCACCAACACGCCCAGCTTGCCCAACTGCCGCTCTCGCAGCAGCGTAAAGCCAATGCCGCTAATCAACCCGACTAAACCCGCCGTGATCCAATCATGGACAATAAACCCCCAGACCACGTTAGTCGTCCCAGCTCCTTTGCCGATCCAATAGCGTCCCATCACCAGGGCAATCAGCGCGACGATTTCCCACACCGAGCCGATCGCAAAAAAGTGGCGCGCCAGCAGCACGGCAGCAATTCCTTTGAAGGCTTCTGACAGGACTGCCAAAATGCCCACCCAGCGCCCACCATGATAGAAAGCTGCCGAAACGCTGAGATTGCCTGTACCGATTTGAGTGAGCTGGTGTCCCGATCGCTGCATTAACCAATCGATCAGGGGCAACCCGCCCAAGATCGGGCAAAGCGTAAAAATCAGCAATACACCCAGAACTTGTTCTAATGTCATGGTCATCACGCTTTGCGCCTTTAACGAAGTAGCGCTTTACGCTTTCAGGTTCTCACCGTTTGCTGATGCCGCAGATAGGTAAAGACACTCTTATCGCCAATATCATCCGGGATCGCTTGAACCAGCTTACGCAGGGCAAACACCAGAAACAATGTCGCCCAGACAATCAACAGCGATTTTTCCAGCACGATCGGCAAAACCCCAGTCAAATGCCCCAGCAGCAAAACAGGCACGATCGGCACTAGCACCTTAGTTTCGGCGCGATTGAAGCAAAACGCTTCCTTAAAAAAGATGCCTGTCAAAGCCACAAACACAAAACCCACGCCCAGCAACGTCATCGGCTGCTGATAAACCGTTAGCGCAAATGGTTCTGGACTAAAGTGAGCCACTGCCAGCGACGCGATCGCCCCGATCGCCCAAAACACCTGAAGCGCCCGATGCAATGAGGCCATATAAATGTGGATCATCACCAAACTGACTGCCAATCCCAAAGCGAACCCCGTATAAAGCGGAGTCAAAACCTTCAGCGCGATTTGAGGCTGCCACAGCGCTAGCCCGGTGGCGATCGCAAAGCAGAGGGCTGCCACCAGTAAACCAGCGCGATAAATGATTACGCCGTGGCGATCGGCTTGGGTAATCGTAAACTCGCCAAACTGTCCTTGATAGATTTCGATCGGCTCGGCCGTTTTTAGGGCATCCATAACTTCTATCCTTGACCTCTGTCACTACAGGCTTCTGCTACCAGAATACCTTTAGCTTCTATAAAATAGCGGCTGTCGCGATCGCATTGCCATTGAAATCCGAATCGGGCGGAGCATTCGGGCAGAGATGGGGGCGGATGGTTTAAAACTTGCCCTCGATCGCCTCCACGCAACGCTCGCACAACAGCGGATGCAATGCCGACTTGCCCACATGGATTGAGTAGTTC
>JBBSFA010000607.1:0-3201 GCA_038239185.1 Elainellales cyanobacterium
AAGCCAGCAATCTCACCCAACGTGTATAGTGGTCTGTTCTTCACTTCTTCATAAATTCGCCCAATGTACTCCCCCAGGATGCCGATACTGATCAGCTGCACAGCACCCAGAAAGAAAATTGTGACGACAATAGCAGCCATGCCAGTCAGTGGAGAATGTGGCTCAAAAATTCGCCAGTACAACACAAGCAATGCCATCAGCAGAGCGATCATGGCGGAGAACAGCCCCACATAGGTGGAAAGGCGCAGCGGAACTTTTGAAAAAGACACCAGACCATTGATTGCCAGAGCCAATGACTTCTGAAACGTGTACTTGACTTCACCCGCATGACGGGGGTCTCGTTCAAACTTGATTGCTGTTTGAGAAAATCCGACCCACGATCGCAACCCCCGAATATAGCGATTGCGCTCTGGCATCGCATTCAAAACATCTACAACATGTCGATCTAACAGACAAAAATCACCCGTGTCTGTCGGAATATCAACATCCGCGAGTTGTTTCAAAATTCGGTAGAAGGCATAAGCCATAAATCGCTTAAACCAGCTTTCTTTTAGCCGCTGGGTGCGCTGGGCGTAGACAACCTGATAGCCCTGTCGCCACAGTTCTACCATGTCAGGAATCAGCTCAGGCGGATCTTGCAGATCGGCATCCAAAATCACGACCACATCGCCACGAGTAAAGTTCAGACCAGCCGTCACTGCAATTTGATGACCAAAATTTCGAGCCAGACTCAAATAGCACACCCGCGAATCTTTTTGGCGCAATTCCCGCATCAATTGCAGCGATCGATCGCGACTACCATCATTAATCAGAATCAGCTCAACCTCCCCATCCATCCGATCCATCAATCCGCTAATTCGCCGATAGAGTTCAGGAATCGTTGCCTCTTCGTTATAGATTGGGACAACAAAAGAATACTTAGGAAGCATAGAGCTGGCTCAGGAGAGCTGGTTTAGGAACTAGGAGAGCATGAAAGACTGAATTGAAAGCTCTGATTTTCTAAATTGTCACCCCTGCAACAGGGCAGCGATCGACACTACAACATCGACACTACAACAAAGTAACCCACTTATCGCCCCAAGTGGTTGGGAATGCTTTCACACCCAGCGGGAATCGTTGTGCGACTGGCAGATCCACTCCAGGCACAACAATATTGACGTTGAGCCTCAGACATGCGTGTTACTCCAGTAAAATCGACATTTTCTACAACCGCTCCGGTGTAAGCTCCAGTTCGATAGTTTGGAATTTCAGTACGACTGCGGGGGCTGGCAGTGGCAACCGGGCCATAAAAGAAGCGTGTGCCCATCAGGTCGGCTGATGCCAAGGTCGAGTCTAATAAAATAGTTCGGGCCAGATTCGTTTTAACTAGATCGCAGCGGCTGAGATCGGCGCGAATCAGGTTGGCATCGCTGAGGTCTGTCCAGCGCAGGTCGGTGCCCGATAGATCTGCGGTTGCCAGCATCACCCCCAGATCAATCACGCGCACTCCGGCATCTCGGTCTTCTGCATATCCGCCCATGCCATCTAGCATGGCCCGACCCAAACGGCGATCGCGGCGCAAGGGTGTTAGCAGCCGCGATCGAGACAAAAACCGTAAGATTTTGGCTTTGCCAGTTGGGTCAACGCTGCTGAGAATCGCTGCTGTCCGTCCTTCAGCGATCGCCCGCTCTTGAGGCCAATCTTCTAGCAAACCCTCTTCGTCCAGCACCAGTTCTGAGATGCCTTGAAAGTAGGAGTCGATCGTTTGCTGCTGAGTAATCAGGTTTTGTTGAATCGTCAGATCTTTAGAGATGACATACTGTCGCCAGGCCACATAGACTGCCAGAACGGCGATCGAGATTTGTCCAACGGCACCAATGACCTCGCCGCCTGCCCCCACCGCATCCCAGTTCAGTTGACTCAGCCAAATGCCCAGACGTTGATTCACGCCAGTAAACTGCAATAAACCCAGCATTGCTGCAAGCAAACCCAAAAAGCTGACGCTGAGCGTCCACTGTTCTGATGAAAACAGTTCCTTTAATACTGGACGTAGCGCTGTCCATACCACCCGTAACGACACGACTAGGGCAACCAGTGTCCCTGCCATCCCGATCCAAAAGCTGTTGAGTGACCAGCCAACCAACATGACAGCGATCGCCAGCAGCACAATCAGTGCGATCGGTGGCTGACCGGATGTGCGCTGAGCCAGCAGTTTGGTCGCACCAAAACGATTCGCAGCCAGAGCATTGTTGAGTGGATCGATCGCTTCTACTTCTACAGCATGGTCAAACGCCTGATTTCGCCTCATCTCGGTCTGGGCAGGCGACGACAATGGCTTGAAACCGTTAGAACTACTAGCCAAGGAGTTACTAGCTGAAGAACTATCGGCTGAAGAACTATTGGCTGAAGAACTATCGGCTGACACTGATGAAGCCAACGAAGTGTCAGACTCAGGTGTTTCAGGATTGGGAGTCATCGGCAAAGCTAAATTGGCTAGGGTATCCTGTCTCTCAAAAGAGTAACAAGAAAGCCTGCATTTCCCTCATTAAAAAATGAATGCGTCTGGAAGGGTGAAGGGCAAAAAAATGCTAGCCAAGTAGTATTTAATTCTAATAAATGCTGAATCGAGGCAAGTGTTAGCGATCGCCAAGAGGCAAAAGCTTAACTTCATTGCGGGTTTCTCGCTGGATTTGACCTGTATTCACAGCATGGTATAGCTCTTCTAAAGCAGCCAAGTCCGAAGATCTACAGCTTCTGATCGCCATCACCTGACGGATGAGTCCTTCAGATTCGACGCTGAGACAGCCTGTTTGAAACGCTGATTTTACGAGCCGACGAATCATCATATTCAACCTTTAGAAACCAGGGGGATCTCTACTAGAACGCTTATGGGATTAACTATCCCTGATTTATTTCAAAGTGGGGTTGATCGAGATCCATGTAGAGATGTGACGTAAAAATCCAATTCTTGTGATACGAATCACTTCCAAATTGAACTATATTGATTACTCCTACAGTATCTTTAGAAATTAACAAGGGTTAGGATATTTTTTTGCCTTGATAGTTTGAAGTTTGATCTCGATTAGGTGTTATCTAACAAGCAGAATGTATTCTACTTTTTTCAATGTCTTGTTGGGCAATGATCTTAATTGGGCAATGATCTTCATTGAGTAATGATCTTAATTGAGTAATGAATTCTACTAGTACTCGACGGCGCAATTA
>JBBSFA010000608.1:0-3199 GCA_038239185.1 Elainellales cyanobacterium
CAACATGGCAAGATGGCGATCGCCGCCCACAATGATGGTTGCCTGCTCAACTAAAGACTGGGCGATCGGGCTGAGTCCAGCCAGTCCGTCCTCGCCAATTCCTACTACCGAAAGCCATTTCTCCAATCTCTTGTCTCGCTACGCACATGCTAAAAAGACAGCCTGTCTTTTGACATTTATGACTCTACCAGACATAGTTGACTGGATTTTGCAGCCAAATGACCTATGGAAAATATTACCAGTTCAGCTCAAGCAGAGACGGTTCTGCTTGAATCTCCGTCCAATCGCTTTTACCGATCGATCTGGCGTTGGCATTTTTATGCAGGGCTATTTGTCATCCCATTTATGGTGATTTTGGCAATCTCAGGGAGCATCTACCTGTTCAAGCCACAGTTAGATCTGTTGATGTATCGCAATCTGATCGTAGTGCAGCCCGCAGGCGCGATCGTTTCCTATACCCAACAGCTCCAAGCGGCTGAAGCTGCCTATCCCAATGCCAGTGTGACAAAGTTCACGCCAAATATGGCGATCGATCGCAGCTCAGAGGTCGATCTGACGACCACAGATCAGCAGAATTTGCAGGTTTTTATCAATCCTTATACGGGAAAAGTGTTGGGTAATCTCAATGCCGATCGCAACTTTCAGGCGATCGTTCGTAAGATTCACGCGGAGTTGATGCTGGGTACGATCGGTGATTATTTAGTAGAGCTAGCTGCCTGCTGGGGACTGGTGCTATTGCTCACCGGGCTTTATCTGTGGCTGCCGCGCTATGGCTTCTCGGTGTGGGGAACTCTGTTGCCGCGTCTGGGCAGCAAAAATCAGCGCATCTTCTGGCGCGATCTTCATGCCGCTCCAGGATTTTATGCGGTGCTGCTGACTGGCTTTTTGATTCTGACCGGGTTGCCTTGGTCGGGTTTTTGGGGCGATAGCTTTGCTAAAGTTTGGGGTCGCTTCCCGGTGCAGATGTGGGACAACATTCCCAAATCAACTGTGCTGACGGGTTCGTTGAATCAGCATGGGACACAGGTTGTGCCTTGGGCGGTGGAGCAGTTGCCCATGCCCCAGTCCATGCTCCAGTCCGGAGCACACGCACAGCATCAGATGCAAGGAACCAGGCAGGCAACCAGCGCCAGCCCAGTCACGTTGGATTCCGTGGTGGCGCTAGCGCAGACGAGCGGCGCACCTGCCGGATTCAGCGTTAGCTTTCCAAAGGATGAAACGGGAGTTTATACCGTTTCGGCGTTTCCCGATGATCCGGCACATGTGACGACTTTGCATATCGATCGCTACAGCGGCAAGGTGCTGGCAGATGTGCGCTGGCAGGATTATGGTTTAGTTCCCAAGGCGGTAGAAATGGGAGTTGCCATCCACATGGGTAGATACTTTGGGCTGGCAAATCAGTTGCTCATGCTGTTGGCTTGTCTGTCGATCGTGCTGTTGAGCGTCAGCGGTATCGTGCTCTGGTGGCAGCGCCGTCCAGAGGGTCAAATTGGAGCGCCGCCGCTGCCCAGCTACATCCAATCCTGGAAGATGCCCGTGGCGATCGTGGCTATATTAGGCGTTGCGTTTCCGCTAGTGGGAATTTCGCTAATCGCGGTCTTGCTGTTAGATTATTTGGTGATCTCTCGGATTCCGATGCTTAGACGAATTCTGAATTAGGCTCGATTATCTGACGGGATTCGATCGCTTCAGCCGTGCCTTACACCACTGAAGCGATCGAATCATCTACCGAAATAGCTTGCTCCGAATTATATAGAGTAAAGCCAGAATCATGATCGAGACGACAATGATCAAAATGAAGCGAGTCAGTTGGGTAACCAAAATGACCGTTAGCACGACTGCCCCAAGGGGGAACAGCAGCTCAAGCAAAATCCGCACCACAGGGGCACGCCCCACCTGAAAGTTTTTGGGACTCCGCAGCCGAACCGACCAGTAGAACAGCTCAAGCAGGCTGTTGGTGAACCGATAGACTAAGCTGGGACGGATGCGATCGCCAGTCGGCTTGGATGCCACAATATCCCGTAGCACCAACCCCGTCCGCGCCGCCAAATTTTGCAGAATCAGCGACGGGACTCCATCGGTCAACTTTTCTGAACCCACTCGATACTCATTGCGAAAATAATCTTCCTCTTGCTGCCGTTTCTGAATCTGTCTGATCGAGCCACGCGCCATTTCGCCTGCCACAAAAGGCGTAATCGTGCGATCGAAATATCCGACCGTGGGGCTGTAGGTGGGCTGAAGCTTGTCAAGCATCTGTTTAAGCTGGTGGATGATCCCCTCAAACGCTTTGCTGACCTCGGAATGGCTGCTAGATTTGCTCAACTCCACCCGACTGGCAACCAAAAGGCGATTCAAGAAAATATAGAGATCATCCACTGATTTTGTTTTGGGAAGGGTGAGCGGATACTCGATTAGGTTTTGGCGATCGCTGTCATTATACTTAAGCGAATTCGGAAAAGCAGTTTGCAGTAAATGGTTCAGGTATTGCTCGCTTGGCTTATGGGCATCTTTTCCAGGCGTTGTAGGCTGGGAATTGCTGAAGGATGGCGATCGATAGCTCTCTGCCTGAGCGTTTTTTTGCAGCAGGGTTGCCACGCCTGCCAGCAGCTTTGGATCGACCAAAGATTGAATCAACTCATTGAGTTGCCCCAGCATTCTTATTTGCTCTCCGGAAGCCGCTGCTGGAATAGAAACCGGATCGTAGTGCAACTGTTTTAGAGTTTTATCAAACTCTTTGCGCTGTTTGGGTCTGACTTTTTGCTGATTCCAGTTCAGTTGTTCATCGATCGCATCTTCCAGCACGGTTCCCAATTCATCCCGGACGATCGCCCGATGTTCGGCTCGAACTAAGAGTTCCTGGAGTTCCAACACTAATCCCGCCAGATCTTTTTCAGTTAGCGTGGTGTTGGGGCTGAGGTTGGCGAATTGCAGCAGCTTTGCCAGAATTGCGGTGCGTTCTGCTAGAACCGCAGCGGGCAACGTTTCGACTATCAGCGCTTCTAGATACGCTGCCTGCCGTTGCAAATAGCCTACATCCAGCTCATCGGGTTGACGCACAATCTGCCGAGCTAAAAAATCTGGCAGATGCTTCAGCGATTCTGGGGTAATCAGCGAATCGACCAGTCGGTTGACCCCATCCAGCCGTCCCCAGAGGATATCGTTCGATCGCCAGGATTTTTTGAAGAACCCGCCAAACGCG
>JBBSFA010000609.1:0-3191 GCA_038239185.1 Elainellales cyanobacterium
GCAACAAAACCATCAGCATTGAAGACAAATAGTCGGCAACCCCAAAGCTAAACACCTCATCTGCCGAATAATGCTTAATCGTCCAGCCCAAAAAAAGAGCTGACTTTAGACCTACTCCCCAAAAGCCCCAACGCTGGTAGCGATAGGGTAAACTGCCCTGGATAGCTGCCAGCAGCATAAAAAAGCTGGCAAAACTCAGCGCGAAAACCATGCCTTGCCACAGTGTTGTGACGATCGCACTGCCCAACACCAGCACAAATCCATGACAGGTTCCGCCCAACCCTGCCGCCACCGCCACCGACCCAAACGCTGCTCCCCAGAGTTGCGGCGATCGCTGTCCTCGTGCCGTACCTCGATAGAGCAATATAATCCCAAAAAGCAGCGATTCCAGCGCGATCGCATAGTCGGTTAGCGTAGTAATAGGCTCAGAGATTAGCATGGGCGCAGTTCAATGTAGCGATCGGGGTGTGGCGATAATGGCAATCGAAATTGAGCGTAAATTCTTGATTCAAGGCGATGGCTGGCGCGAGCTGGCATTGGGTACAGTCTATCGCCAAGGCTATCTGGCAAGTGGTAGTGAACGCACCGTTCGGGTACGAATTGCGGGAAATTCTGCTTATTTGACGATAAAAAGTGCCTCGGTTGGCATTAGCCGAGCTGAGTTTGAATACGAAATCCCGATCGCGGATGCCGCTCAAATGCTGGATACTTTGTGCGATCGTCCTTTGATCGAAAAAACGCGCTACAAAATCCTGCACGAGGGGATTCTGTGGGAAGTCGATGAGTTTAGCGGTGAGAATCAGGGGCTAATTGTGGCAGAGGTGGAGCTAACCGACCCAGATCGGGCGTTCGCTTTGCCCGACTGGATCGGGCAAGAAGTGTCTGACGATCCCCGCTACTTCAACTCGAATTTGGTCAAACACCCGTTTCAAGACTGGGCATAAGATTTGCTAGCCGATGCTAGCCGATCAGCTTTGCCAAAGTCACTTCCCAAACTAGGCGCGGCTGGACAAATTGCCGCAGGTAGCGACGGGCATCTTCTAGCAGTTGCAGCGTCTTGGGACGTAGGTGAGCCTTCCAGTAGGTTTGCTGCAAATAATCGATCAGCCAAAGCTGCGCCTCTGCATCTAGCGATTGGCTGATTTGACGAGCCAGTTCTAACGCCGATCGCAGCGAGTTGGGCGGCGTGATCACGGCTTCTAGCAGCTCTGGCGGGATCGTTTGGAGCTGTTGCCAGTGGGCGATCGCCTCTCCCGGACTTCCCTGCGCCAAAGCCAAGATTTCCGGATGCTGCAACAGATCTGCATAGCCTGTTTGCGTCAGCACTTGGGCGATCGCGCTCTGGCTCAACCGCTGGAACGAAATTTTTTGACAGCGAGAGACGATCGTGGGCAACAACACATCCGCGCTAGTTGCCAGCAGAATCAGCGTGGCGCGCCCTGGCTCCTCCAGCGTTTTCAGCAGCCCGTTGGCGGCGGCTTCTGCCATACTGTCGGCCTGCTCAATCACAATCACCGAGCGGGGAGCCTCTAGCGGCAAACGGCTCAGAAACCGCGCCACATCCCGAATTTGATCCAAGCGAACTTCTGGAGGCGATCGCCGTTTAACCCCTAGCTCTGCTGCTTCTGCCGCCGAGTAGCGTTTGCCTTGGTGCAGATAAGTTGGCTCCACCCAGAGTAAATCAGGATGATTGCGCTGCTGAATCCGGGCAAGCACCGCAGCAGGCGAATCCGGGGACAGGAGCAGTTGAGCAAAGCATTGGGCGGCAAGGCTGCGTCCGATGCCGGCTGCGCCCGTAAACAAATAGGCAGGCGCAATCCGATCTTGCGCGATCGCGCGGCTCAAAAGTTCAACGGCATGGGACTGTCCCACTAAAGGAGTGAAGGGCATGAGAGGATAGGGGATTACCAGTTAAGCAGCCGCGAGAAACCGCTGCAAGACAGTTTGGATTTGCTCGAAAACCTGTAGCTCACTCAGGCTGGCATCAATTCGCACGATGCGATCGGGATAATCCCTCGCAAGCGCTTGAAAACCCTGCTGAACTTGGTAATGAAACTCTAGCGTAGCTTGTTCAATCCGATCGCCTCCGCCGCTACGCTGTTTTGCTCTAGTCAAGCCAATTTCTACATCCACATCTAGCCACAAAGTCAGGTCGCTGCTTAGCCCCTGGGTCGCAATCTGGTTAAGCTGGTCGATTAAGCGACGATCGAGTCCGCGTCCGTAGCCCTGATAGGCGATCGTCGAGTCCGTGTAGCGATCGCACAAGATCAGCGCACCTCGGCTCAAGTGGGGCTGAAGAAAATGGGTCACATGCTGAGCGCGATCGGCAGCATAGAGCAGCAACTCTGTCGTGGCGTGGATTGGCTCAGCGGTGGGCTGAAGCAGCAGTTGGCGGATAGACTGACACAGTTCTGTCCCGCCCGGTTCGCGGGTCACGACTAAATTTAGCGGCTGATCCCTCAGGCTATCCTGGAGCCAGGTTTGCGATCGCTTGATTTGGCTAGTTTTGCCGCAACCCTCAACCCCTTCAAAGACAATCAGCTTTCCCGGCATAGAATTTTGCATAAGCATTTTTGGATCTAAGCATTTTTGCAGAAATGTTGAAAAGACTTGTCACATTCCTCCTATTTACATATTGAGTCTGGGTCAATTGCTTTTAATATGGACGGGCGTACATCATGCTTTAGTTGAACCTGATTTGCTTAAGACTGGTGATCGGGTTAGAGTGGTCTATCGGACAGGCTGAGATTTCATCAGGTTAGAATCCTATCGGTCTTATAGACTAACTGCTGGCTTAAGATAAATCTCTTCGTTCTAAAGTGAGTGCTTGGATCTAGAATAATCATCAAAGCGAATAATCATCAAAGCTGATGTTATCAGGGCTAAGGTTGGGTTGGTCAAGATTGGAAAGGGTAAACGATTGCAAAGTGAGGATGGCTGGTCGCCTATGGCTCGTTACACAGGTCTATTCACCGTTGCAGTATCAACCGATAAGTTTTGGCAGTTGCTAAATGAGATTCTGCGATCGAGCAGTCTCAACGTCATTTATGCCTCGGAAGACTATTTGGTGGCGCGGGAGGCTCCGGGTCATGTTCCCTTTGCTAAGCTTGTGACCGTTGAGATCCTAGTCGATCGCCTCGTCAACCGCGAGTCGGAAGTTCGGATGAACCTCGTGGTCAAAAATGAGGAAC
>JBBSFA010000610.1:0-3190 GCA_038239185.1 Elainellales cyanobacterium
CCATGCGCCGCATGAATTTCGATCAGCTTGAAGCCTGCCTCCAGCGATCGCCGAGTTGCCTGCACAAAAGCCTCGCGAATTTGCTGAATTTCCTCTACGGTCAACGCTTCAGGAGTAGGACTATCGGAGTCGAAAGCGATCGCGCTAGGAGCCACAACCTGCCAACCGCCTTGGTCAACGGTGACAGCTTTGCCGCCTTCCCAAGGACGAGGCGTGCTAGCTTTTCTGCCCGCATGAGCCAGTTGAATCCCTGCGATCGCACCTGCATCGTGAATCAAAGCCACAATCTTTGCCAGCATTGGAATGTGTTCATCCGCCCAGATCCCCAGATCTTGCGGGCTGATCCGTTCGCGTGGTTCGACAGCGGCAGCTTCGGTGATTACCAGCCCCGCTCCGCCGATCGCTCGACTCACCAGATGAACGAGATGCCAGTCATTAGCAGACCCATCGGTACTGGAATATTGACACATTGGCGATACGACAATCCGGTTACGAAAAGTAATGCCGCGCTGCGTCAAAGGAGCAAACAAGTGAGTCATTCTATTAGCCTCATCAATTGTTAGTAGAGTAAATTTATTCAGACCATTTCAATCCCGCGTCTTCGGTGCTTTTGAGCGCCAATCCTGTCCAGTCAATGTCGCCTTTTCCCTGATTTACCAGCGTTTGCAGGCGATCGTGCAGCAGACTGGCTAAGGGCAAAGGAATTTGGCTTTCTCGTGCGGTTTGCAAAGCCAAAGTTACATCTTTCAACCCCAGCGATAGCTTGAATCCAGCGGGTTCGTACTGCTGTTGAGCAATCATCCGTCCATAGTTCTGATAAATCGGACAGGCAAATAGCGTTTTGCCGAAAAGCTCAGCCAGTTAAACGCGATCGACTCCGTTCTTCTCAGCCAAAGTGAATGCTTCCCCCATTGCCTCGATCGCAGAAATGATCAAAAAGTTACCCGATAATTTCACAACATTTGCCGCGCTAGGAACTTCACCAAAGTCAAAGATTTCCTGCCCCAATTGATCCAAAATGGGACGAACTTTGGCTTTAGTCGCTGCATCCCCAGCCAGCGCAATCCATAGTTTCCGCGCCGCTGCCGCATCGGGGCGACCAAAGACAGGCGCAGCGATGTAGTGCGATCGCTGCTGTGTATGATGTTCAACTAGTTTTTCAGCGGTTGCTGGGGCGATCGTGCTCATTGAGATATGAACGCCGTCAGCACCCAATTCAGACAAAATGCCTGTCTCGCCCAGCACAACGGATTCTAGGGCAGCATCATTAGCCAGCATCGTGATCACCGTCCCGCCTGCTTCTACCGCTGCGGCAGGGCGATCGACCACCTCTGCACCTTTTTGCAGCAAAGGCGCAGCTTTTTCTGGCGTGCGATTGTAAACTCGGAGCTTATAGCCTGATTCCAGCAGGTTCATCGCCATCGGTAAACCCATGTTGCCCAGCCCAATAAAACCGATCGTCTCTTGCATGGATGATGCTCCTAAGTAATTATTTTTGATAAACCGTGGAAACTGGCGATCGGCTTCGCGAGAAGGCAAAAACCGCGATCGCCAGTAGTCCCACCCCCATACCACAGACTCCATTCCACTGCCAACGGCTCCAGCCATAGGCTCCTAGATAAGATCCTAGTGCTCCTCCAAAGAAGTAAAACATGATATACAGCGCATTCAATCGGCTGTGTAATTCAGTCGGCAAACTGTAGATTTTTGCCTGGTTTGAAATCATCGTACTTTGCACTCCTAGATCTAGCAAAATCACTCCGACAATTAATCCCCAAAGCTGATATCCAAACATCCAGAACAGCATAAAAGAAAGCGTAGTGGTAGCAATTCCCAGTCCTAGCGTCAAGCGAGGACTGCTGCGATCGGCAAGCTTCCCGACCATTGGCGCAGCGGCAGCCCCGACAATACCGACCAGCCCAAACAGTCCAGCAACCTCGCTGCCGTAGTGATAAGGCGATCGCTCCAGCAGGAAAACCAGCGTGCTCCAAAAAGCACTAAAGGCTCCGAACGACATGGCACCAATCAGAGAAGCTTCTCGAAGCACAGGTTGGCTGCGGATCAACTGCCAGAGCGATCCCATCAGGCTTTTGTAGGAAGACTTGAGTGCCGGACGGCTACGCGGCAATAGTCTGGAGAGAAGAATAGCTGTCACCACCATCAGCCCACTGGCGATCCAGTACATTGCTTGCCAACCTAGCGTTGCGCCCACGAAGCCACTGATTGTGCGGGCGGAAAGAATACCAATCAGCAGCCCGCTCATTACCGTTCCGACCACTTTGCCCCGGTCTTGGGGCTTTGCCAACTGTGCCGCGAACGGAATGATTACCTGAGCGGCGATCGAGGTCACGCCGATCGCGAAACTAGCAGCAATCAGCCAAGTTAAATTGGGCGAGAGGGCTGCTAAAGCCAGCATCCCAGCCACACAGCCCAGCATGATGGTAATCAACCGTCGCCGCTCTAGCAAATCGCCCAACGGCACAAACAGCAGAATCCCGATCGCATAGCCAATCTGAGTCAGCATCGGAATCAAACCCACCGTATGAGGCGAAGCCCGAAAGCTCTGCCCAATCACGGCGAGCAACGGCTGATTGTAGTAGAGATTTGCTGCCGTCGCACCGCTGGCGATCGCCATTATCCAGACTAAAAAGGAACTCATGGCAATACTCGATTTACTATACTCAAATAATTGTTTTAGTATTTGAGTAAACCGTAACAGAGCTAGCCTGAAAAATCAAATACTTATTTGAGTATTTAACAACTCTGCCCTTGGATAGATGATCTTTTGTTTTTGCTTTGAACGATCAATCTTCTGAGTAAGGCGAAAACCCAATTATTTTTCAGAGAATCTCAAGATTTTTGAACGATTTTGTAGAGACTTCCCTGGCTATAGTCTGCAACATAGAGATTGCCTTTCTCATCTTCTCCAAAAGTAGAGATTGCATGAGGCGTGTCCAGCAGCAGTTTATTCCGCCAGCCTGTTGCAGTTTTTCTCAGTCCCCAGAGCTTACCGTTTGTAAAATCTCCGTACACATAGAGTCCTTTCAACTGTGGGTTAGCAATACCTCGGTAAACTATACCTCCCGTGATCGATGCACCTTGTGAGTGATCGTACTCTGCTACCGGAGAAGCAAATTTAGCAGCGCTGAGGTTAGAGCCATTGAATGGATGTTTGCCCTCTCTGATATTC
>JBBSFA010000611.1:0-3189 GCA_038239185.1 Elainellales cyanobacterium
ATTGATATCGCCGTTGACCCTTGCGAAGGGACGAACCTTTGTGCTTATGGTCAGCCCGGTTCGATGGCGGTCTTGGCAATTTCTGAGAAAGGTGGACTGTTTGCTGCGCCAGACTTCTACATGAATAAGCTGGCAGCTCCTCCCGCTGCAAAAGGCAAAGTTGACATCCGCAAGTCTGCTACCGAAAACCTGAAGATCCTGGCAGAGTGTCTCGATCGCTCCATTGACGAACTGGTGATCGTGGTGATGAAGCGCGAGCGCCACGACGGCTTGATTAAGGAAATCCGTGAGGCAGGCGCTAGAGTGCGCTTGATCTCGGATGGGGATGTCTCTGCGGCGATCTCGGCTGCTTTTGCGGGATCGAACATCCATGCGCTGATGGGAATCGGTGCGGCTCCAGAAGGGGTTATTTCAGCGGCAGCAATGCGGGCTTTGGGCGGACACTTCCAGGGTCAGTTGATTTACGATCCGGCGATCGTGAAAACGGGTCTGATTGGTGAAAGCAGAGAGGCGAATGTGGAGCGGTTGACCTCAATGGGGATCACTGACCCCGATCGCGTCTATGAAGCTGAAGAGCTGGCATCAGGTAAGACGGTCTTGTTTGCTGCCTGTGGCATTACGCCCGGAACCCTAATGGAAGGGGTGCGGTTCTTCAAGGGTGGCGCTCGGACACAAAGCCTGATCATCTCCAATCAGTCGAATACGACTCGATTTGTGGACACCATTCACATGTATGGCGATCAGAATTATCTACAGCTTCGCTAAGGAACGTGGATTTAATCACCTGTAAGGCTTGATTGCTAGAGAGACGCGATCGATCGTGTCTCTCTAGTTTATGAAAAGAAATTGGTTTGCAAAGAGAAAATTGCATTTACAAAAATTTACGCGATCGACCAGTTTTCGCTATTTTTCGTATTCAAACTAGACTGCCTCAAATTGATAAACTCTTTCTAAGCCGAATTTGCTAAGACAAAGGGAGTGAGCGATCGCTTACTCGTCTTTAATCTATTCTTTTGATTCATCCAGCACAAAACAAGATCGTTTGGGAGTACGAATGAATATTGTTGTTGTGGGTCTGAGCCATAAAACAGCCCCAGTAGACGTGCGCGAAAAACTGAGCATCCCCACCCCACAAATGGAGGCTGCGATCGCGCAACTGTGCAGCTATCCGCACATCGAAGAGGCGACGATTCTGAGCACCTGTAATCGGCTAGAGGTCTACATCGTCACGAATGAAACCGAGCAGGGAATTCGGGAAGCCACCCAGTTTCTCGCAGAATATGGCAAATTATCGATGCCTCAACTGCGTCCCTATTTATTCATGCTGCTGCACCACGATGCTGTCATGCACCTGATGCGCGTCTCAGCCGGACTGGATAGCCTCGTGCTAGGGGAAGGTCAAATTTTGGCGCAGGTGAAGCACACCCACAAAATTGGGCAGCAGTACAACGGTATCGGTCGGATTTTGAATCAGCTCTTCAAGCAAGCGTTAACTACTGGGAAACGAGTTCGCACCGAAACCAGCATCGGTACGGGAGCCATCTCGATTAGCTCAGCGGCGGTCGAGCTAGCCTGTCTGAAGGTGCAAAATCTGGCGGTCTGCCGGATTGCGGTTTTGGGCGCAGGCAAAATGTCTCGCTTGGTTGTGCAGCATTTGCTGTCCAAGGGGGCAACCCAGATTTGCATTGTGAATCGATCGATCGAAGGGGCGCGGGAGCTAGCCCAGCAGTTCAAAGATGCGGAACTGGAACTGCACACGCTCTCGAATTTGATGTCCGTTGTGACCAATTCAGACATTGTGTTTACGGCAACTTCTGCCACTGAGCCGCTGCTCGATCGCACCAAGCTAGAGCCAGCGATCGATCCCTGTTGTACCCTGATGCTGTTTGATATTGCAGTGCCGCGCAACGTGGATGCGGATACGAACGATCTGCCCAACGTCCATGCCTTCAACGTGGATGACCTGAAGGCAGTTGTGGCACAAAACCAGGAGAGCCGCCGCCAGATGGCTTTGGAAGCTGAGGTGATTTTGGAACAAGAGGTTGAGGCGTTTGATAGCTGGTGGCGATCGCTCGATACTGTCTCTACGATCAGCAGCCTCCGCAACAAGATCGAAACCATCCGGACTCAAGAGCTGGAAAAAGCGCTATCGCGGCTTGGCTCTGAGTTTGGGGAAAAGCATCAGGAGATTATTGAGGCTTTGACTCGCGGTATTGCCAACAAAATTCTGCACGATCCGATGGTGCAGTTGCGTGCCCAGCAGGACATTGAAGCCCGACACAAGGCAATGCAGACTTTGCAACTGCTGTTTAATCTGGAGTCGGTCACCTAGAGTCGGCTTGCAAAGCGCATTGTAATGATGCGATCGTCGCTAAGAGGATGTTTGAGAAGTATCAAGCGTTCTGCATTCGCCCCCCAACCCCCAATTCTGGGGGACTTTCGATCCGGCTTTTACTCGAAGTCCCCCAGAATTGGGGGATTTAGGGGGCGGTTCGGGTAGCAATTATCACTTTTCAAATATCCTCTAAGTAGAGCCATTAGCCTGTCTGTGGGCTGATGGGAGTGGTTTTGCGCGATCGCATCAGTTGTACAAAGGGATTGTTGACGGTATGATCTTTGGTGTCGTACACCTTTTTATTTATTGAGGAATGATTGCTTTTCTTCCTCTGAGAGCGTTTCCAGGTAAAGTTCAACTGCCTCCTTCATGTGCTCTGTTGCTTCTGCTAACGTGTCTCCCTGACTTTGACATCCCGGCAGCTCTGGGCAATAGGCATAGAACCCATCTTCATCTTTTTCAATCAAAATATTTACCTTATAAGCCATATTTTCTATCTCCTTCTCGTTTCATTTTCAGGTCTAAATTCAGCAAAAGGCGATCGCAGCGTCTATCTCAATTCCATTGCGGCAAAGTGATCGCGTAACAGCCGATGGATAAACCGATAGCGCCCACCCACTTGCTGAATCAAGCGGCGATCGGATGCGTACTCTAAGAATTTGGCATAGTTCCAGGGAGCTATTTTGCTCTGCCAGAGGACGATGCGGAGGGCGAAGTGTTTAACACATGCAAGACCACCGCAGTATAAGAAGCTGGCAGACAGTGTAAGTGCCAACCAACCCCTGAACATAGTGTTGGCATGTTTATCAACAGCGAATTGAACGTAAGGATTTAGGAAAAACCAGGCTGATAAA
>JBBSFA010000612.1:0-3189 GCA_038239185.1 Elainellales cyanobacterium
GAACTCTAAAACAAGCATCTGTGTTTCCCTCCTTGTCTTATGATAGCAGAGCCATCATAAAAAGCTACAAAGATCCTGTAAATCCCGCTGGCTAGCATGGCTGCTGGATAGAGCAGCCGTTGCTTATATCCCATGCTTGAAACTCGTGGGTTTTACGCAAGCTTCTATAATTGAAGTGGCGATTTAATCGAAACTCCTTCTATCTATGAAACTGTCCAAGCAAACCCTAGAGCAACGGCTTGACCATATCTATGATGTGATTATTGTAGGTGGCGGCGCGGGTGGACTGTCGGCGGCAGTCTATCTGCAACGCTATCGGCTCTCTTGCCTGGTGATTGAGAAAGGCAAGGGGCGATCGTTCTGGATGCAGGATGTCACTAACTTTGTCGGGTTTGCGCCCCATCATCCCGGACGCGAGTTTCTGCAAGAGGGGCAAGAGCACGCGCTTTCGGTGGGCGCAGATCATCTGCGGGGTTTCGTGGAAGAGGCGATCGATGAAGGCGAAACGTTTGCCGTCAAAGTCAAGGTGGGCAAGCAAGACAGCCAGACCTCGGTGTTTCGCAGCAAGTACCTAGTAGCAGCCAGCGGCATCATCGACAATTTGCCGACATTGGAAGACATGCAGAACGTTTACGACTATGCCGGATTCAACCTGCACGTCTGCTTGATCTGCGATGGCTATGAAATGGCAGATAAGAAATGCGGGCTGTTTGTCGGCTCCGAAGGCGCAATCAACACCGCCTTTGTGCTCAACTGGTTCACCCCTTACATCACCGTCTTCACCGATGGCAAAGTCGAAGTGGGTGAAGAAATGCGGCAGAAGCTGAAAGAGCACGGCTATCCGCTGGTGGAAACGCCCATCAAAAAGTTTTTGGGACAGAATCACGAGATGACGGGCGTAGAGCTGACGGATGGGGCGATCGTGCCTTTGGAAACGGGGCTAGTCTCGATGGGTTCTAAGTATCATAACGGCTATCTCAAGAGCTTTGACTTGGAACGCAACGGCGAAAACCTGATCACGGATTCAATGTGTCGCACCTCGCATCCGCGCATCTTTGCCGTGGGCGATCTGAAAGAAGGGATCAATCAGGTGTCGATCGCCGTGGCAGACGGCACATTGGCAGCGACCGCCATCTGGCGCGAGATTCGCCGGAATTCTCCGCCCCGCCGCTGGGAAGAAAATCTGGACGCAAATCAGATGGAAGATCCAGACGCAAACCTGCCAGACCAAATGCCAGAAGACCTGGAAGTCTGTCTCGAAGAAAATCTTTACGAGAGCGTTTCGCAAACCTGATCACAAAATTTAGATCACAAAACTTTAGATCACAAAACTTTAGAATTGACTGTGCCAAAATCGCTCGACCTGAGTACACTTGATTCACAATGAATCCCCTCACTGGAGCAGTACCGTGGCACAGATCGAAGCGTTCACCTTTCCTGAACTACAAGCAGAAGCGGCGCGTCTGCGAGAAGAATTGCAGACGCGAGATCAGCTCGTCCAACAGCTCTCGCAGGAGCTATTCCGCCTCGTCAAGGGGAATGCCTCCGCGCCCACTGCGGCTGAGATGCCTGAACGGCAGGCGGCGGAGCTACGGGCATTGCGTGAACAGCTCCAGGGAGTTGAACAACAGGTGACTTTCTATCAGGCGCAGCTTGCCGATCGCGACACTGAGGTCTCTCAACTGCGTCAGTCAGTGCAGGAACTGGGCGATCGCTCTCGGATGCTGGAGAAGGTGGTGCAGGAAATGCCCCACATCTATCGCGAAAAGTTCGATCGGCGGCTAGCTCCGATTAAGGAGAAAGTGGGATTGATTCAGCGGGAAAATCGTCAGCTCCACGCAGAACTCCAGAGCGTCAGCTATCGGCTAGCGGTGCGGAATCGTCGCACCAATCAGCTTGACTTGCCGACTTTTCCGCGCGGCGGAGCAGCTTTGCCATCGTTAGGCTAGGCGGTGCAGACTCTTATTCGGGCAGAAAATCAGGATCGATCGCCTGTGCTGAAGTGTAAGGACAATCGACTGGAAAAGTCGCCAGCGGTAAGTCTGTTTCGTCAGCGGCTTGGGCACGGGCGCGATCGTAGCATTCTGAAAAGATTTCTTGCAGATAGGGATTCAAACTAGGCGAATCCTTCAAGTCGTCAATGATGCGTTCGCGGTGTTCTCGGATGCTGCTGCGCCAGCTTTTGCTGCGGAGATTTTGCTGATATTGCCATTTCAAAAGGTGAAGCAGAACGATTTTGAGATTGCTCTTCAGACTTTTTCGTTCTTGCCTTGACATGCTTTCGATTTCTTCAATCAGGTTTGCCCAGTCTACGCTGGCATAATCTTGGGCACGCAGTTGCTCAGCGGTCGATTCAACCCAGCGCACAAAGTCTGTTTCGTAGAGATTTTTCTGGCTGGCTTGGAGTTCGGTGTTCATGGGGTGCTCCTGCGATCGCGCCGTGGCTTTTGTTGCCCTGCTTTTGTTCCACGAAGGTAACACTGACCATTTTAGAATGCTTGATGCGATCGTGTTTTAGTTTTGGGGTGGGGCGATCGCTTCTGACCCGATTTCGTGTTGATCAGTGATCGCGCCGTGGCTTTTGTTGCCCTGCTTTTGTTCCACGAAGGTAACACTGACCATTTTAGAATGCTTGATACGATCGGGTTTTGGTTTGCTTTATCAATTTCTAAGAAAATGAGCGTACTACTGAATCAGTTTTTAAGGCTTTTGCGAAATCCTTCTGGAAAGAGAGTTAATAAGAAAATCGCTATTAAGAGGAGCCAAAAGTAGCAGTATAAGCTACGATGCTATTCATTACTCCTGCCCTTTAGAGAAAATTTAATGTGGGTTGAAAGCATTACTCTCAGCAATATCAAGTGCTTCCAACAGCAAGAAATTAGGTTTACCCGTAATCCTAAAGCTCCTCGCCACAGAGCGAGACCATACAATTGGATAACTCTACTTGGGGAAAATGGAGTCGGAAAAAGCACAATACTTCAGGCACTAGCTCTATTACTTGCAGGACCTGAAGCTGCAAAGGAGTTGCTACCTCGACCTGCTGGGTGGGTGCATGATCCGCAATATCTGGGTAAGCTTACTGCATATCTTCATAAAGCAGATATTGATACAGGGACATTTGGTGAAGATACGCAACGGCAGACATTTTCTTATTCCTGACTCTAATTAATTGTGTGTTTTGAATTTACC
>JBBSFA010000613.1:0-3181 GCA_038239185.1 Elainellales cyanobacterium
ATTTGACAATTCTATAGAACTCTTTCATTGTTGTGCTGAAGCCTCAATTTCAGGATAGGTTGCTGCCGAAATAAAGCGCCCTAATTCCCAGGCTAGACAACGATTGTAGCGATCGTTTGCAAACAGCAAAAACTTTACTCAAATATCACTCTAAACTTGTGAAAATGACTGATAGGTGAAGCTACCGCTCCTCAATCTTAAAATTTTATAGATGCGTTAAGCGCTAGCCGTAACGCATCTATCCCTGAAAATGAGCCTAATGTCATGCTACTAACACGGGGTGGTTAAACCTACGCGAAGCATAGAGAAGGGCTGCTTTCAAATCATCTGCTTCCAAATCGGGCATTTCTTCCAAGATTTGCTCAGCAGTCAATCGAGCCGCGAACAAGTCCAGTATATCGGACACCCGAATCCTCATCCCCCTAATACAAGGGCGACCACCGCATTGTTTAGGGTTGACCATGATTCTTTCAAGCAAGTTTGACATATGACTCGGTTTAAGCACAAACCTAATCTCAGTGCGGCTCTAGGCTGCTAAAGCTGTAATGACTAAAGGCGAAAAGAAGCAAGATCGTCATCTTCTACTTCAACCTCGGTGGCGTGATCAGATTTGCCGTTTTGAGCGGGCAGTAAATCGGGGTTGAATTCGCGATCGAGGTTCACCTGCGACACCAGATCTTTCCAAGACACCTGTTTGTTTTGATCCAACACAGAAAGCAAATCAATAAAGGCTTTAATTGTGTTGCGGGGTGTACGGAAATAAGCCTCCCCGATGCGAGTCAGGCAATGCTCCATGAAGGCTTTAATGCCCTCGTCAGGCAGGAGATATTGATCGCGATCGCCATAGGCAAACACATGGCGAATTTTGCCCAGCAGCACAAACAAATCTTCTGGACTGAGGTTGCCTAGTCGCAGGACTGGATTATTGAAATCGACTAAGCCATTGATCGCAAAGGTGTTTTCTGACAATCGCGATTGCAGCGCCGGATAGCTATATAAGCCTCGTCTTGTATCCATCAAGAAGTCAGGCGTGCCGCCCATGATGAATCCTAGCCCGACTGAACTGCCCTGAAGACAGTCATTGAGAATTCGCAAAATCTGTTCATAGTTGCTTTTACGAGCTTGCGTGTTTGGCAACTTATAAAGATTCACTAGTTCATCTAGGCAAATTAAGAAGCCAGAGTATCCGGCTAGTCGCACCAGTTGTGTAAAGAGTTTGAGCTGATCGTACACGTTGGCATCATCTACGATCGTTCTAACCCCTAGCGCCTGACGGGCATCGGTGCGAGTCGTAAATTCTCCTCGCAGCCAGCGAACTGCATTCATTTTCAAGGTTTCATCTCCCTGATCAAACCCGCGCCAGTAAGCAGAAATCACCTCGGCAAAATCGTATCCACCCACCATCTCAGACAGATGTTCTAATCGTTCCCGAATCACTACATCTGGATCAACCTCGCGATCGCGCCCTTCACTTACCGCCGAAGTCACGAACCGTTCCACAACGCTAGGCAATGCGCCGCCCTCTGGCTTTGTGCGGGTCGAAATGTTGTGCATCAGCTCCGCATAGAGCGATCGCGCCTGCCCACCCGTGGCATGTAAACGGCGATCGGGAGTTAGATCCGCCTGCGTGGTGACAAACTTCTTTTCCAGGGCGATTGATCGCACCAGCGACAGAAAAAACGTCTTGCCCGACCCATATTCCCCGATCGCGAATCGAATTGCCGCCCCGCCGTCTGCCATGCGATCGAGATCGCGGATTAACGCCTTAATCTCTTCGACCCGTCCGACCTGAATCAAAGCCTGTCCTCGACGTGGCACGACCCCCGCCTGAAGCGACTGAATTACAGTATCGCGATCTTTGGGTTTGATCAGCGTTTCAGTCATCTCATCAGTCATTTTACTAACTCCTGTACCACGGTTGAGTTGACCTCTAGCGGATCATCTCCTTCTATCACGGCTTCATCATAGCGGTCAAACGCGGCATCATTGATCACCTCCAAGGCTCCATCTAGCATCAGGCTCAGTCCAGATGCGATCGCCTCTAGCTCTGCCCGCTGCCACTTAGCTTTTTGGGCGATCGTCAGCAGCAGCTCAGAATGAGCCTCATCCAACCCTGCAACGGTGCGGACAGGTTTCGGTGCGGCTGGGCTAGACGATCGTTTGCCAGAGGATGAACTCGCTTTCTTGGATGATTTTTTAGCGGCTTTAGCTTTCGGCTCCGGCTGAACTGGCTCTTCTGAGAAGATATCTGCCAGCAGGCTAGAGACTTCCTGCGACTCTGCCAATTTAGACTGCACCAGCTCCATATCCAATGCCAGCCCAGCTTTCGGCTTCGATCGCTTGGGCGGCGGAATCGGATGACCTTCTGTATGCGCCGCATCGCGAACTGTGATGGGTTCGTGCGCCGATCGCACTTTGGTCGTCGTGGTGCTGCGATCGTGAATATCGCTGTACAAAAGCTGGGGATCTCGATCGAGCATGGTATAGGCTTTTTCCAGCAGCTTCACCTCGGCTGGCGTGATTTGTCCATCAGCGGCGGCAACATGCACTAGAAATCTAGCAATCTCGCTGCGATCGGCTGAGTCAACCCGATCGAGCCGCGTCTTCAGGCTGCGTAGCGTTGGGTTTTCTTGCAGAAGCAACTGGAGATGAGCCGCAAAGCGCGATCGCTCTGCGGGGTCTAGGTTCACCACAGACTCAATATGCGACTGCAAATAAGTTTGCTCAGTGGCGCTGGGCATCTGATCGCCGCTAGCAGTTGCCAAGGCCATTTGGGCAATCAAAGTCGCCGTGAAATAGGTGGCTGAGAGTTCGGCGGGTTTTTTGTTGGAATCAGGCGATCGAAAAATGGCGGAGTGAGTTTTCAGCGAGGGCAAAGTCGATGAGATGCGCGGATCAGGCTCGATGCCAAACCCTAGCTTTTCGAGAAACTGGGCAAACCCAGTGGCTTCCGCTTTGCTCAACTTCTCAGCATTGCCGCTTGCCCAGTGTTTCAGTAGAGCCTTGCCAGAAACCACAACCACCTGCGTTGAGGGCTTGAACAACGAATCGAGCCACTTTTGCAGCGATTTGATTACCGTGCCGCCGTGGGTGGCAATCAGATCTGCTGGCAATAGGGCGATCGCGGAAGGCGTGTCTCGTCCCATGGGGTTGCGCGCCAAAAAGCGGCTGAATGACTCCA
>JBBSFA010000614.1:0-3180 GCA_038239185.1 Elainellales cyanobacterium
AACAAATGACAGAACAGCGAACGGCCGTTTTGCAAAAGTAGATTTGATAGCCTGATTGACTGGACAAAGCCTCTCAGACATCTGTCTGACTCTGGAAGCGGGTTTTGCCCAACAGTCTAAATACAAAACCCCTGATCAAGGGATTTAAGCCGCTTGATCAGGGGTTTCAGAATAGTAAATCTACTGCTGTCACGGACGATCAACCTGACAAAATCAACTTTAAGCAACCGACTTAATCACAATCCACTGTCCAGTTCTGGGATCGCGATAGGTCGTAAACGGATTTTGTTGAAGACTTTTCTTACCTTTAGACATTTCCATACTGCTACCAGACTTTTTTTCACACACCTGATTCTCGTTTGCCATCCCTACACCTCATCGCTACTAAAGCTTGGCTACCACTCCATTCTGCTGATTTTAAAGCAATCAACTTATGAACCGGATTAGGGGACACACCCCTCATTTAGAGAGTTTTTAGAGCATCAGATGCCCAAGGCAACACAGGCGATTTTAAGCTCATCTTTTGTTGGGGACAATTCAGGAACTCCATATGTTTAGTATCAACTTGATTGCTCAGTTTGCTGGTGATTACAATCTTAGTAAAAGTGTGATTTTTTGCTCTGGTTAGGGTGATCTAATTGGCTACTTTTTTGTGATCGGTGTCACTTTGGGTTGCGATCGGTTAAGGTTGAATTCTAAGGAACCTCAATTCGTCAGGCTTTTTTGACAGAACGCTGGCTTCGTTATGTTCTGTTAATGTTTTATAGGTTCGCGGGTGAGATGTTGCACAATGTCGCACATAAGCTCAATTCCAGTTGTTGGCTATGCAAATTTTTAATCGTCCGCCTCAGCCAGAATTGGAGATACAGACCCGGATTCTTCAAGCAGCACAGCGATTGTTTGCCCGTCGCGGCTATGATGGCACGACCACCCGCGATCTGGCTCAGGCCGCAGGTGTCGCTGAAGGTACATTATTTCGACATTTTGAGAATAAAAAGGCGATTTTGGTCGAAGTGGCGACTCAAGGCTGGATCGAAATCCTGACCGATTTGCTGACTGAGCTGAGCGAAATGGGCAGCTATAAAGCGATCGCCCAAGTGATGCGGCGACGAATGCTCAATCTGCATCAAAATGCCGATATGCTGCGGGTTTGCTTTATGGAAGCGCAGTTTCATCCTGAGTTGCGCGATCGCATCCAGGCTGAGGTGATTGTCAAAATGACTGACGTTGCAGAAGCTTTTTTTCAGAGTGCAATGGATAAAGGCATCTATCGTCAAATGAATCCGCGCTTGGTGGCACAGGTATTTCTGGGCATGTTCACTGTGGCTGGGTTTAGCCGCGATACGATCATGGCAGAAGGTTCTTCGCCTCAAGACATGCAGGAAATGGCAGAGGGGCTGGCAGATATTTTCCTCAATGGCGTTTTAAACAATGAGATGGATTAGCTTTAACCAGCGCTGCATCAGTTGACTAAATTTGGCATTGATCAGCACAGAACTCCCAGACCTGACTCTTTTAGATTAGTGTTAGGGAAATCTTTGGAACCAGCAGCGTGGATAGATCTATTTTTATTCAAACTTTTGTGGCAGTGTTTGTGCTGGCAGACCCGCTCGGCAATGCGCCAATTTTTTTGGTGTTGACCAAGGGAATGGAGCCTGACCAGCGGAATAATGTCGTCGATCGCGCCTCAATTGTGGCGACAGCAGTCTTGCTAGTGTTTGCTTTTGTCGGACAAACTTTGCTTGATTATCTACATATCAGCATTGGTTCGCTTCAGATTGCAGGCGGTTTGCTATTGCTGCTGATTGCATTGAGCATGTTGAACGGGGAGTTAGACACGCCGATTGTCGAGCGAGAACGGGATGTCGCCATCACACCCCTGGCTTTGCCGCTGTTAGCCGGGCCAGGAACGCTGACCACCGTGATGCTGTTGATGTCAGACTCGCCGACTGCAAGATTCAGCGTGGTTGGAGGAATTATCGCGGCGATGGTTGTCACCTGGTTTATTGTGCGGCAGGCCTCTCGCGTTGATCACCTGATTGGAGTCGAAGGAGCCGTCATTATTACCCAACTGCTGGGATTCTTGTTAGCAGCTTTAGCGATCCAGATCGGCAGCGAGGGCATTCGAGAATTGTTTAACCTCTCCTGAGCCGACCCTTTCAGACGTGCGAATATTCAGCCGAGGTTGAGGGCATTCTGAGAATGTCGATCGCCCATACCGTGATGCAGCTTTCAGAACAGTCCGCTTGGAGTCGGGTTCGCACTACTTTTCAAAAGATTTGGGGCTATGAAGACTTTCGTCCACCCCAGGGCGAAATTGTTCAAACGCTACTGGCTCATCAGGATGCCATGATTGTGATGCCGACTGGGGGCGGTAAGTCAATTTGCTTTCAGCTTCCAGCTCTACTGAGAACAGGTCTAACGCTGGTCGTTTCGCCGCTGGTTGCCCTGATGGAAAATCAGGTGCAAGAACTGCACCAGCGTCAACTTCCTGCGGCTCTGCTGCATAGTGAATTACCAGCTCATCGACGGCGACAGACGCTTCAGGCATTAGAAAAGCAGCAGTTACGCCTGCTCTATCTATCGCCAGAAACTCTTTTGAGTGAGCCAGTCTGGCAGCGGCTCTGTCAGCCAGAGCTACAGATCACAGGCATGATTTTAGATGAGGCTCACTGTCTGGTGCAATGGAGTGAGTTTCGTCCAGCTTATGGACGGTTAGGGGCAGTCCGTCCGGCGTTGATGCGATCAAAGCCCCCAGGTTCGACCATGAGCATTGCCGCTTTTACCGCTACAGCCGACCCTCAAGCTCAGCAAACAATCTGCCAAACTCTACAGCTTTGTCAGCCGCAGATGTTTTTGCTCAGCCCCTATCGACCTAATCTACATCTGGCTGTTCAGATTGCTTGGACTCCCAGAGGTCGGCGGCAGCAGTTGTTAAAGTTTATCGCTGCTCACCCGCAACAGGTGGGATTGGTCTATGTTCGCACTCGTCGAGATAGCGAGGCTCTGGCAGAGTGGCTGAGACAACAGGGCTATAAAACCGCCGCTTACCATGCCGGACTCAGCCCCGATCAACGACGGGCAATCGAATCTGCCTGGCTGGGAGGAAAGATCCCTTTTGTCATCTGCACCTCTGCTTTCGGTATGGGTATCAACAAACCTGATGTCAGATGGGTGATC
>JBBSFA010000615.1:0-3178 GCA_038239185.1 Elainellales cyanobacterium
ATATAGCAGCACTGTATGCCCTTTCGTATGACCCGGAACCGGGATGATCAACAGGTCAGGCGCGAGCTGTATCGGCTCGGAGCCAGAGAGTTTAATTTCTACGCTGCTGGTACTGCTGTTAATTTCGTCAACGTGCAGAATCCGATCGCAGCCGAAATGCTGCTGAAATTTCTGATGATCTGCTACATCATCGCGATGGGTCAAATACAGATAGCGCACTCCGCCCAGTTCTTCCAGTCGTTTGACCAGGGGAGGCGCAAACCGAGGAGAATCGACCAAAACGTTGCCTTCGTCGCGTCGGATCAGATAGCTGGCGGCTCCATACGAGTTTTCGGCATGGTAGCCGCAGTGGTAAACCGAATCCGCGATCGGAATCGGAAAGCTGGCTTGAGCCTGTTTGATGTCCGTTGGCTTTTCGACTGTGCCAATGGAGGCGGTTGGGCAAGAGAGGAGCGCTTGCATTGCCCGCAGCCGCTCATCCGCATTGGTGGGCTGGTGATAAACAGCAGACTGATCTGCCACATCGTAAAAGACTTCGGGAGCCATCCACCGACAGGTGTCACAGTTAATGCAGGTGCGATCGACATAAAACTCGCCCGCTGTATTCTCTTGTCGCCGCTGCTGAAGCGTTGCCATAACTGCCCCCTAAAGTTTAACTTCCTGGATTTCTTCCAGGGTAGCAACTGACTCAGGGCGATCGCTTTGGCTGTCCCGCTGGCAGCGCAACGCAAAGGCGCAGGTGTCACACTCACGCGAAGAGAGGGACACCTGGGGAAACGGCTCAGCGGCGGTTTGATATCGCTCTAGATAGTGAGTTAACTGGTGCAGCAATTGGGTCAGATCCTGGAACGTTTGCTGGTGCAGTTTTTCGGTGTAGGCAATCCTCAAGGACTGGGGCTGGGGCATTTGCTTCGCCTGTCCAGTTTGTTTTGCCTGGACAAACCAATAGGTCATTGAAATTTGCTCAGGCGAATAGTCGCTAGTTTCTGCCAGCACGAAAGGATAGAGGCGAGTCTGCCAATTTTGGGAGAGCTTGCGGGAATTTTGCGGTCGGGGATAGGTTTTCCAGTCGAGGATTTGGGCTTGCTGTTCGTTGACGATCAGCAGGTCATAGATAACGGTCAGCAGATAGCCCTCGAACTCCAGGGTGCGGTGGTGTTCGCTTTGGCGAAAGGTCATCGGCGCGGACTGAAATAGCTCTGGTGCGGCTTGCACGATCGCCTCGATCGCCCGATAAAGCTCTGGCTCATCACTGTCAGCTTCACCTGCCTCTAGCAAGCCACCTGCCTCTAGCAAGCCTAACTCTCGCTGCTGCATCAGCAGGTGAAACCGACTACCCCAATCGAATCGATCTTGCTCATCGGGAACGATCGGCAAGCTCAACTGATCGAGGTAGAGATGCTGGAACTTCCGAGGACAAGCAGCAAATAAATTGAGCAACCCTTGTGAGAGATGAAGCATAGCGATCGGCTACTAAATCTTAAACATTAAACTTTAGACAGAACAAATACACTCCCTTCATTCCCCCGCCCGATTCTCAGGTCATCATCCAGGTAAGTGATGTCTAGCCAGCCTCGTTGCTCGCGGTTGGCGATGCTAAAGTCGATTGCCCGAAATTTTTCACCTGCCTCAATCTGTCGGACAAATTCATCCGGCGATTGGTAGCCCACTACGCGCTGCAAGCCAATAATCGATCGCTCAAAGCTGACCTTGACACGCTGGGTAGACACAGGTTCAAACTGAGCGGCAACGCTGACCAGCCCTTCCAAATAGGGAAGACCATAGACCTCAGCAATGTTGTAGATTCGAGCCGTTTTAGTTTGGACATATTGATAGATCTGTCCCAAGTTGAACAAGGGGAACCGATCGATGCCTAATAGCCCTTGGCTGGTGGTGTAAAGCAGTCGCCAGTTGCCGTCCAGCTTATCGAGGGCTTCTAGGGGGCGGGGCGTGGGATTGCGGTCTTCTAGCTGCGCGATCGCCGCTAGCACTGCCTGTCGATCGGCTTCGGTGGACAAAAGTCCGCGATTTTTGCCTGCGATCGCCTCTAATAAGCCTGTTTTACCAAGCATTTTTGCTTATCTCCGCATACACTAGAAATTGGAAAACTGTGAAGTTAAAGTATAGAGGCATCTTTTTGACGCTTTCTGCTTCCTTTTTGATTTCTACGCTTGACACCCAGAAAAAAGTGAGATACCACTATCCAGTGTTAGCTGCTAATTAAAAATTTGATTACTCAGTTTGAGAGCTAGCCATGCATAATCCTGCCTTATACGAAATTCCTCGCGATCGCCCCGCTCCTGTGATCCCGCCGCAGCGGAATGCTTCTATTCTAGATTGGCTGGAAGGAACAGGTCGGTTATTGGAGCGCGATACCGTTGCGGCTGACTACCGTGACGACGAAGAAGAAATCAACGCGCTGATGGCGGGCGAAGATAATTCGTTTGAGCCAGATGATGATGACGATGATTCTCTTGAGCTAGATGACTGATCTTCATATATCCTTCATATAAGAAAAGGATTTGTGTTGAGGCGATCGCGAAAATCGAGTGGAGCTACGCTATTATCTTCACTGAGCAATCTTGCTCACCGGGCGATTTGGCTTTCCGCCGTGTCAGTTTCCGAATTAGGGTGCAATATCTGTGTAGTGTGTGGTGTGGATTGGAGTGGGTTAAACGTGGATGCTAAATTAATTCCCGATCGATCAGTGGGCTTGTCAGGCAATCTTTTATTTCTCACATTGAGCGCGGGACTCAGCATTGCCGCAGTGGCGCTCGACTGGTTTGCGGGGCGATCGCTTTTATCTGGAGTCAACTTGGCTTTGCCGCTGGTGGTTTCTGGACTATTGGCAGCAGGTGCAGGCTACTGGGCAATCCCGATTCTGCGGAATCTTAAGGCAGGACAGGTGATTCGCCAGGATGGACCGCAAGCTCATTTGAAGAAGGCGGGAACGCCAACGATGGGCGGGATCTTTTTTGTTCCGGTTGCTGTGGCAGTTGCCTTGCTCTGGACACATTTTTCGCCTAGCGTTGTTGCAGTTTCGGCTTTGACCGTGGCATATGGCGCGATCGGCTGGTTGGATGATTGGCAGATTCTTCGCCGGAAGTCAAATAAAGGCATTTCGCCTCGGATGAAGCTGGGTTTGCAAATTTTGTTCAGCGTTCTGTTTTGCGTCTGG
>JBBSFA010000616.1:0-3178 GCA_038239185.1 Elainellales cyanobacterium
ACCTACTGGAATCTGGCGCAGCACCAACAGCCGCAGGTGAATTTGAAACAGGCGATCGCCGCTTACTCAGAAGCCCTACGCTTCTATGATCCCGCGACGGAGCCGCTCAACTACGCGATGATCCAGAACAATCTGGGGACTGCCTACTGGAATCTGGCACAGTACGATCGCCCTAGGGATTGGCTGGCGTTGTCTTTGGCGGCTTATCGGATGGCTTTGAAGTATCGCACCCTGGAAGTGGCTCCGATCGCCTATGCTGCGACTCAAAATAACATCGGTACTGCCTACTGGCACATGGCAAACCATGCTGAAGATGCTGCAACGCGAATTGATTATTTGAACCAGGCGATCGAGGCTTATGAAGCGACTTTGCAAGCTGCACACCAACTTCGGGAATCGCTCACCGAGCCGCAAACCATGCCGATGCTCAACTTCGACTTAGTCGCGACCCAAAATAACCTGGGACTCGCCCACTATCAGGTGGCAACCGACACGCAGGCGAAGCTGAGCACAGATCAGCAGTCCCACCACTTGAGCGCTGCCTTGATCCATCACTTGCAGGCTTTGCAAGCTTGGACACAAGCCCCTGAACTCCGCCAAACTGCGCTGGCTCGCGTGATTGAAACCCTGCGCGCTTTCTATAATCAGCTTGGTCTGACGGGACAAAATCGAGCGATGTCCATGATTCCAGGTCAGCTTCTACCGGAGATTCTGCCGAGGCTGTAGGGGCAACCGTGTGATCCGCTACAGCGATCGCCGCCGCATTAAACTATGAGATCAGAAGGAATTCCTCTGCCCTTTTTGATCTCTTGATATGCCTATGTCTCGATCGCTGCGATCGCTCGGAGTTCCGCCCAACAACTGGAAGGTAGATGCTGAAACAGCGGATATCAGCCGCCCATCGCTGCCGTCCCGGCTGATCACCTTGCCGACTGATACCAAAACTTTGCAGCTCGATCTAGCAAAGGCAGCCATGCTGGTGATCGACATGCAAAACGATTTTTGTCATCCCAATGGCTGGCTGGCGCACATTGGCGTGGATGTCTCGTCTGCGCGTCAGCCGATCGCTCCCCTCAAGTCGCTGCTGCCCTTGCTCCGGACTGCCGCCGTGCCGATCGTCTGGCTGAACTGGGGCAACCGCCCTGATCTGCTCAACATCAGCGCTGGACTGCGACATGTCTACAATCCCACTGGGGCAGGCGTAGGGCTAGGCGATCCCTTGCCGCACAATGGATCGCCTGTGTTGATCAAAGAAAGTTGGGCGGCGGCAGTGGTGGATGAACTGATCCCAGAGCCGATCGACATTCGGGTCGATAAGTACCGCATGAGTGGCTTCTGGGATACGCCGCTAGACAGCATTCTCCGCAATTTGGGCAAAACCACGCTGCTGTTGGGTGGCGTGAATGCCGATCAGTGCGTTATGGCAACGCTCCAAGATGCCAACTTCCTGGGCTATGACTGCATTTTGCTGCGGGACTGCACGGCGACCACCTCGCCAGACTATTGTTTCAAAGCCACTATTTACAACGTCAATCAGTGCTTTGGTTTTGTCAGCGATTCTCGCGCTATGGTAGAGGCGATCGCAGAAACTTGACGATAGCCCGCTTACATCAGTCCGTAAAACCCAACCCGGAGAAGCGTTATGGATGAGTCCTGTGTGATTCCTGTGGTCAAAACGCCGATGGACTATCAGACCTTTCGGATTAGCCCCCACGATACGAACCGATTGGCGATCGTCTTTGATCCAGTCGTGGCAAATATGTCGCTGACCTATTGCGTTGAGATTTTCGATCGAGGCGGAAAAACGCCACCCAATCGCCATCAGCTCGCGGTAGAAATGTTTTTTATCCTGAAGGGCGAAGGGTTGGCAAACTGCGACGGCAAGCAGGTCAAAATTCAGGCGGGCGATAGCATTCTAGTACCGCCAACGGGAATGCATGTAATCGAAAATACGGGCGAGGGTCGGCTTTACGCGCTCTGCATCATGGTTCCCAACGAAGACTTTGCCGAACTGATTCGCAGCGGCACACCCGTCGAATTAGATGCTGAAGATATGGCGGTACTGCGGCGATCGGATGTGTTGAGTCGGGTGTGATGCTTGAGGCTACGGTTCAGCCTCCTAATCCTCAAATTGCAACCCATCGACACGCCTAAACTCCCGTGTGTTATGGGTGACCAGCGTTAGATTATTCACCAGAGCGATCGCGGCAATTTGCAAATCATATGCACCGATCGGCGTGCCTCTACTTTCTAGCTGCGCCCGAACTGTACCAAAAGCAATGGCAGCAAGGTCATCGAAAGGCATTGAGACGAATTGCGCCAGGAATGTCTGCTGTAGGGCAAAGTTACGTTCTGGATTGGCGCTTTTCATGGCTCCAAAGCAAAGTTCTGCCTTGACAACCGAACATACCGCTATCTCTTCAACGGCAACTGTTTCAATCCGCTGCTTCAAGTTTGAATTTCGACCTTTTAGATAAACGATGCAGACATTGGTATCAAGAAGATAGTTCATTCCAAGCTTTCGCGTTCAGGTTGTTCGGGTTGAGGATGTATAAAAAATGAGTCATCCTGAATGCAGCCGTAAAACTGGGACAGGTCTGCTGCATTGACAGCTTTAGGCAAGCTAGTTTGATAAACAACGATAACCTCGATATCGGTATCTCGGATGTCAGGTAGATGAACCTTCAAGACACCATCGCTTCCAATGTGGGATTTAAGTGTGATGCTATTCATAGTGCTCACTCCATGCTTACAAGCTGATTTCCTCACTCAATTCTTGCAAAATTTTCTGCAATTTGGCTATGGCAGTTTCTTAGTCGATCGCCGGATGGCGAGTTCTCATTTGAGCTGAGGCAATCGCCCCAACTTAAACGAATCCTTTTTTGGAAACAGCGATCGCCTACAATGTCGGATAAGACCCTGTACAGGTAATTCTGATGCCACTTGCAACAACCGATTATAAATACTCGGCTCTGGTTAAGAAGCTGCGGGTTCAGGAACTGATTCAATGACCGTTGCTCTTTATAACGATCGCTTCTACCCCGCTTGCCGAACTTCTGATATGGAAGACGCGATCGACTCAATTTGGGATTCAGATACCTCAACTGTATTCAGAGGAATTAACCCTTCTAGGCTATAACCTGCTTCCTGCTCTTCAGTTCTAGAGTAGGACTCAACG
>JBBSFA010000617.1:0-3177 GCA_038239185.1 Elainellales cyanobacterium
CGGTAGCCCACAACTTAAACCAACTATCGTTAACCATCTCATCTGAAGACCTAAAAAAACGAGGATTCACAAACTATCTAAGCTATCTATAATCTTAGCTTATGCAAAGCGTCTGTTTCCTGCCCCCTTAGACAGGTAAGCTCAAAAGCCTGTTGACGGGCGATCGGTTGGGATGTGATTTGCTTCTCGTATCCCCAACTACAATGGCGATCGCATAGCTCTAGTACGGTCGGCTTTAGTACGGTCGGCGAGTAAAGTAGGATCAATATCAATTTGTAAGCGTTCAGAAAATCAGAGGATCGAATGACACAGTCACGCTATCCAAACGGAAAATTCTACGGAATGAATCGCCGCAAGTTTATCCAATACAGCGCCTTGGCGTTGGGAAGTGGGCTGGTGACTGCTTGTGCATCGAATCAGTCTGCATCTCAGTCTGCCTCGCCGAGCGCTGCAACAGGTTCATCACCCACCGGAGAACTGACCAAAGTCACATTTGGCACCAACTGGTTTGCTGAAGCGGAGCACGGCGGTTTTTATCAAGCGCTGGCAACCGGGCTGTATAAGCAGCATGGGTTAGATGTGACGATCAAAATGGGGGGTCCGCAGGTCAACGGGACGCAGCTTTTAATGGGCGGGGCGACCGATTTCTTTATGGGCTATGAGACGGATGCGATTCAAGCGATCCAAGAGGGGATTCCTAAAGTCACCGTCGCGGCGATCTTCCAGAAAGATCCGCAGATTTTGATGGCTCACCCAGAAGCAAGCCTCAAAGATTTGAAAGATTTGAAGGGCAAAGCAATTTTTGTTTCTTCTGATGCCAACGTGAGTTTCTGGCCTTTCCTCAGAGCTAAATATGGCTTTACAGACACTCAAAAGCGTCCCTACAATTTCAATCCAGCTCCTTTTCTAGCAGACAAAGCTTCGATTCAGCAGGGCTATCTGACTTCGGAGCCATTGGCAATCAAGAAGGCAGGCGGCTTTGATCCGACGGTGTTTTTGCTGGCAGACTATGGCTATACGCCTTACTCCACCACGATCGAGTGTAAACAAGAGCTGGTGCAGAAAAACCCTGACTTAGTGCAGCGGTTTGTCGATGCTTCGATCAAAGGCTGGTATAGCTATCTGCAAGGTGATCCTACACCTGGGAATGCTTTGATCAAAAAAGCGAATCCTGAAATGACGGATGAACAAATGAAATATGGGATTGCGAAGCTCAATGAGTACGGGATCGCCATATCCGGGGATGCTACCACCAAAGGGATCGGGGCAATGACCGACGATCGCTGGAAATCCTTCTTTGACACGATGGCTGCCCAAGGGGTGTTCAAAAAAGAGACGGACTTCAAGAAAGCCTATACGCTCCAGTTTGTGAACAAAGGAACTAGTAGCTACAAGAGCTAGTTCAGCCCATTTCTGTGGAGAAAGTTGGATGCCTCAGCCCGCAATCACGCTTGCCAACGTCAGCAAAGTTTATGCCAACGGGACGATCGCCCTCAAAGAAATGGATTTGGCGATCGGGCAGGGAGAATTTGTCAGCCTCGTAGGACCTTCTGGCTGTGGCAAAAGTACGGTGCTGCGGCTGATTGCCGGGTTGGGTAAGCTGAGCACTGGACAAGTTGAATGGAGCGGCGGCGGCAAGCTGGCTTTCGTGTTTCAGGAAGCCGCGCTGATGCCCTGGGCAAGCGTTTGGGAAAATATTTATCTGCCGCTGAAGCTGACAGGCATCAGCGCACGGGCAGCTAAATCAACCGTGGCAGAAGCGATCGAAATGGTCGCTTTGCAAGGATTTGAGCGCTCTTATCCGCGAGAGCTATCGGGCGGGATGAAGATGCGGGTGTCGATCGCCCGTGCCCTAGTCACCCATCCAGAAACGTTGCTGATGGATGAGCCGTTTGGGGCACTAGATGAAATGACCCGCAGCCGACTCAATAGCGATCTGCTGGAGCTATGGAGCCAGAAGCGCTGGACGGTCGCGTTTGTGACGCATAACATCTATGAGGCGGTGTATCTGTCGAATCGCGTCGTCGTCATGGCGGCGCGTCCGGGGCGAGTGGTGGCAGAAGTGGCGATCGATGCCCCCTATCCTCGCACCGAAGAATTCCGGACTTCCCCTTTATATAATCAGTGCTGCCGCCAGATTTCCAGCGCCCTGTCCGGAGCGGCAGAGCTAGAGGGCTAGGGTTTTCCCAAAAATTCTACCAGCGGCAGAAATGTGGGAATCCACTCGGATTGGCTAACCACCAGCGTGGGATAGGAACGATCGTCATAGTCGGCTCCAACCTGAAGCGGAAAAATCGGCTGAGACTCCAGCGGCAGCCAAATCCCGCCAGAAGCCTGCACGATCGCCCAAACTGCCGCAATGTCCCAGATTTTCGGGGTTGCCTCAACGCCGCCTAGCGTGATTCCAGCGGCGATCGACAGCAGGTTATAGGTCGCAACCCCCAACATGCGGATTTTGCAAGGGAAAGGCTTCTGTAAGACTTTAATACTGCGGGCACAGAGGCTAAACAACTGTCCGCCAGACGGCGGATCGGTGCGGGTAGAGATGGGCTGATTGTTGAGAAAGGCTCCTTTGGGACAGTCTAAACCCGAATCGCCTGCCCAGTAGCCATGGAAGGATTGCTTGAGCGGCGGCAGATGCACATAGCCGAAAACAGGAGTGCCTTTGTAGAGCAGCCCCAGCGAAATTGCCCAGAGCGGCACGTTGCGGGCAAAGTTGGTCGTGCCGTCGATCGGATCGATAATCCAGCACCAGTCTGTGTCGGGAAAAATGTGCGCCTCTTCTTCGCTGAGTACGCCGTGATCGGGAAAGGCTTGGGCGATCGCGTTTCGCAACTCTGCATCTGCCCAGCGATCGGATTGGGTCACCAAACTGCCGTCTGCCTTTTGGGTGGCGATCGCCTGTCCCGCATCTTGAAGCAACTGTTGCCCGACTCGCTCAGTCACGGTCGCGGCAAACTGGAGAATTTCTGCCCAAAAGTCCATGCGCTAATCTATCTCGGTTTCTAGGACAGCCGCGATCGCCACCTGGGCTTTCGTGCGGAATTCTTGCACATTAACACGACTGAGCAGCGCTACGGCGACCAGCATCACTAGGGCTTCGCAGAAAAATACGAGACTGTAGGCAAGCAACGGCTGATGAAAGAGCTGCCGTCCCAAATCCAGCAGAACGCCGCC
>JBBSFA010000618.1:0-3174 GCA_038239185.1 Elainellales cyanobacterium
CTGCCCAGCCAAAATATTTGGTTCCCACTAGCGCCAGCACAACGGGATAGCCGAGATAGCCCGTGTTGCCCACCATCGTGGCAAGCAAAAAGCTTCCCTGCGTGGGGCGATGGGCGATCGGCTGAAGCCAATGCCCCCAGATCCAAATTCCAGCGAGTCCTGCGCCTAAAGCCAGCGCTACCCAGCAGACCAAGGGCGCAAGCAACACCGAAGCCGACAGATTCGCCTGCCGCAGGAAAACTATGATGCTGAGCGGAACGCCCACCCAAAACAACCCTTGTCCCAAATAAAAGGGCAATTTGCGACAAGCAGGCAAGAGGCGCGGCAGCGTATAGCCCAGCAGCAGCCCAAATCCGACCCATCCACCCAGTGTTCCGTAGAGTCTTAGCAGGCTTTCTATTCCAGGCATACATTCCAGGCGTAGAGATATGTCAGCGCCAAGCCTATCATTCTTGCCCCTGAGCTTGATGTTTAACTCACCCTTTCGCCAGAACTGTCTGGGTCTACATAAAATTAGGGATTTGTCCCAATAGAAAACGGCTGGGATCGGCTATAGTGACTCCGGATAGGGCGAATGCATCTAGAAATTGTTTGTTGAGGAGAGGATAATCCTCCCGTTTGGGATCACCATGACTTTAAGGATTGCTAAAAATCTAATCCCTGTCCGACTCGATCGCCATCTAGGAGGATGCCGCTGTGGAGGATAGTAATCTTCCTGAGACTTCTGAACCTCTCAAGGAATTAACCGCTAAAGATTTACCGAGTGCGGGACGGGATATTCCAATGGCGGTGCGCGAATTGCCGAGCGCTCAGCCCAGTCAGCGGTTGAAGCAGCGAGGTTGGCTATGGTGGCTGGGGGGAATTGGCAGTGCTGCACTGTTGGCGATCGGTCTAGGCTTGATGCTGCGATCGCCAGTCTCGAACTCTGCTTCGCCGCAGCCAGACTCAAAGCCTGTTGCGATCGCAGCCAGTCCGGTCGCTACGGCTCAGTCTAGCCCTGTACCTGGTCCGACCGGATCTCCAGCGCTGTTAGGACATTTGCCTTATGTAGAAGCGCCCAAAGAAGAACTCGCGCCGATTACGCCCGATAGCGGAATTTTGATGCGGAAAGTCGCTGCTGAAAAGTTTCTAGAAATGCAGGCGGCTGCTAGAGCGGCTGGGATTGAGCTAGTGCCCATTTCTGGGTTTCGATCGGTAGAAGACCAATCGCATGTCTTTTTTGATGTCAAAGCCGAGCGCGGACAAACGCCCGCAACTCGCGCTGAGGTGAGTGCGCCTCCGGGCTACAGCGAACATCACACAGGCTATGCGGTCGATTTGGGGGACGGCGATCGCCCCGATTTGAATCTCCAGACTGAGTTTGACACCAGCAAAGCCTACCAGTGGATGAAAGAAAACGCCGTTTCTTACAACTTTGAGCTGTCGTTTCCCAAAGACAACGCCCAGCACGTCAACTACGAGCCTTGGCACTGGAGGTTTGTAGGCGATCGCCAAAGCTTAGAGACGTTTTATCGGGCGCGATCGCAGGCAGGCAAATAGGCGGGCGCAGCAAGGCGTAAGCGATAATAAGGACAGCCTTTTAAGTATCGATCGCATGAGCCAAACTACCCTAAACCTGGTCGCTGTCACCATTTTTACGCTGGTGATGTCCAGCCTTTTAGGTCCCCTGCTCCATATTTCTCCGTTTGTGCCTGCGATCGCCACGATCGTCATGTTAGGAGCGGCTACAGTCGATACGCTGAGCCTGCAAGGGCAGGGCGGCACGTTGCTAATCGATTGGCTCGCTCGCTTCTCGCCTGCCCATCGTGCCCGGATTGTGCGCCACGAAGCTGGACACTTTTTGGCGGCGTATCTGCTAGGAATTCCGGTGACGGGCTATACGCTGAGCGCCTGGGAAGCGTTTCGGCAGGGACAGCCCGGACAGGGTGGCGTAAGCTTTGGTTCGACTGAGTTTGAGCAGGCAGTTGAGCAAGGCAGTCTTTCCGCTGCGCTACTCGATCGCTTCTGTACTGTCCTAGTGGCAGGCATGATCGCGGAGTCGCTGGTCTATGGCGATGTGCAGGGGGGCGCAGACGATCGCCTCAAGTTTCGGATGCTTTGGGCGCAGTTGAACCGCCCGAATCAAGAAGGCAAACTGAAAGAGCGGTTAGCGCAGCTCCAAGCCAAAACTCTGCTGAAAACGAACTGGACAGCGTATGAGGCGTTAGTTTCGGCAATGGAGACAGGCACCTCGGTGGAAGAGTGCTGTGCGGCGATCGATCTGCATACGGCTGAGGCGGTTGGCTGAACCCGTTGGCTTGCGCTGCCTAGGTTAAATGGGCAAGTTGGGCTACAGGGATATGATCATAACCTCTGTTCCGTTCGCACCAGCGCAGCGTTAGGCAATGGGTACAATCTGGAGGCGTAATCCGAGTGCCTGTAAAACCTTAAGAACTGTGGAAAACTCTGGATTACCTTCGATCGACAGTGCTTTGTAGAGACTTTCACGCCCTAACCCTGTTTCACGGGCAATATGGGTCATCCCTTTAGAACGAGCAATATCTCCTAATGCTGCTGCCACTAGGCTGGGATCGCCATCTTCGAGGGCAGCTTCAAGATATGCAACGATATCTTCCTTTGTTTCCAGATGATCTGATGCATCCCAAGAATAGGTTTGAATCGTAGCCATAGAGACCTCCTATAAACCTTGCGCTAAATCTAACGCTGTTTTGATGTCCCGTTGTTGAGTCCGTTTATCTCCTCCTGCCAAGAGGATGATTAAGGTCTCACCTCGCTGTATGAAATACACCCGATCGCCTGGGCCATAATCAATCCGCAGTTCTGATACGCCTTGACCCACTGGTTTAGCATCGCCTGGATTGCCCATAGATAAACGACGAATCCGAATATCTATCCGCGCTTTTGCTTGACGATCGCGCAGGGACTCAAACCAATTCATGTAAGTCTTGGTCTGACGAATTTCAATCATGAATCAAGTGTATTCTACAGGATACACAACAACAAAGAGAAATCTTAGAACTGCTCCGACCTCAGCGAAGCGGTTCGGAGAAAGCTCCGAACCCAAAAAGCAAATCATACTGGGATTAAGGCGATTTCTAGAAAACAAGGTATCTGTATGGGGCAGGTTTCGCAGTAAATGCCTGACGAGTCGATTGATTTTGGCTAAACCTGCCC
>JBBSFA010000619.1:0-3172 GCA_038239185.1 Elainellales cyanobacterium
ACAGAAGTCATCGACGTGGCAAAACAAAGCTTCTAGACTAATCATAGGGCGGGTAGATACTTGAGAACTGAGTACTTTCAGCGTATCTGCTTCGCCCTTTTTTATCCCGAACTCACGTTGGGTTAGGGTGGGCGATCGCTTAAAGCAGTGCGATTGCCTTTGTTCTGGCGATCGGATTTGTGGATGGGGCGATCGGGCAAATTGTCCCAGATGACACGTTAGGAGCCGAGAGTTCTCGCGTCACGCCCAATGTGCAGGTGAAAGGTGGTGCAGCAGAACGGATTGAGGGCGGTGCGACGCGAGGAGCAAATCTATTTCACAGCTTTCGATCGTTTAATGTCGGAGAAGGGCAGCGGGTTTACTTTGCCAATCCGATCGGGGTGGAGAATATTTTTAGTCGGGTAACGGGTGGAACTGTCTCGAATATTCTGGGGACGTTGGGCATAGAGGGTAGCGCAAATCTGTTTTTGATGAATCCAAGTGGAATTGTCACCAAAGATTTAAGGTTTAGGTTGTGCGGGCGCAGGCTGTGCGGGTGCAGGTGCAGGCTGACCCGCTTTTGCTTGCGTAATTCTTTGACCCAAAATCTCGATCGCCTTCACGTACTGCGAATCTTGCGCTGTAGCCCGCAGATTTTCTGCCCCAAAGATTTGCTGGCGCTGGACATCAGTAATGTCAATCACCACATCCGGCTTGATACCTGCGTGGTTGATGTCTGTGCCTTTGGGAGTCAAATACTTGGCAACCGTAACGGCAAGCCCAGAGCCATCGCCCAAGCCGCGCACCGATTGGACTAAGCCTTTGCCAAACGTCTGACTCCCCACTAGGGCAGCGCGATGATCGTCCTGAAGCGCCCCGGAGAGAATTTCGCTGGCACTCGCTGAGCCGCCATCCACCAGGACGACGAGCGGTTTAGTGGTCAGAGCACTGCCGTTCGCGGTTTCTCGTTCTGAGACTCCTTGGCGATCGACCGTCGAAACGATCAGACCGTCATTGATCCACATGCGGGCAATGTCAATGCCAGAGAAGAGCAAGCCGCCGGGGTTGTAGCGCAGATCCAGCATATAGCCCACCACATTCTTGGATTCAAAATCCTGGATGGCTTTTCGCATCTCATCGGGCGCATTGGCGCTAAATTGCGTTAGGCGAATATAGCCGATTTTGCCGCTAGGGCTGTCTTGCAGCGAGGCTTTGACAGGATGGATTTCAATCCGGGCGCGGGCTAGATCAAAGTCTAACTCTTGCTGTCCTCGCCGCACCGTGAGTTTGACATGCGTGCCTGCGGGACCTCGAATCAGCCCCACAGCATCATTGCTGTCCATGCCCTGGGTGCTTTTGCCGTCAATCTTAATGATCACATCTTTCGACAGCACACCTGCTTGCGCCGCTGGTGTCCCTTCGATCGGCGAAACGACAATTAGCTCTTTCGTCTTTTCGTCCTGAGAAAGCTGAATGCCAACCCCGGTTAACTCCCCAGAGGTATCAACCTGCATATCGCGGAACTGGGCGGGGTCCATGAAGCGCGTATAGGGATCATTCAGCTTCTTCAGCATTTCCCGAATCGCGTCGTAAGCTTGCTGCTGGTTGCTGTAGCTGCGTCCCAGGTATTCTTGGCGAATCGCATTCCAATCGGTTTGGTTGAAAGTACCATCGACGTAGTTGCGATCGACGATTTGCCAAACCTCATCAATTAAATCTTTCGGACTTTCCTGAAAAAAGGCTTGACTTTGGGGCAGATGCAGCCCTGCGCCCGTCACTGTGGCAGCCGTAACGGCTACGGCTGTTGCTCCTAAAACGAGTCCGCGTTTCGTAATGACCATAGTTTGAACGGTGAGGATTGAACAGAAAGGATTGGCTGGAAGGGTTGCCCAAAGTTGGCTGCAACTCAGGTACGCCCAATCTAGCATAGGCGAGGGCAAAGCAGAGTTAACGCAGTGTTACAGACAGTTGACAGATGAGAAGTTGACAGATTTCGAAGTTGAATCTCGCTCGTTAAACCTCGTCAAAAAAGCACTCCGTATTTAGATATTCACGTCAAATTTTAAGATTGCGGATAAAATAGCAAACTTTAGATCAAAAAACTTGAAAGATTTTTGAAATGCATCCGGTGAGAGGTTGACCTTAGGGTAAAGCACTCCGGCGGTTTTCTTGAGGATTTCATATATCTATATCTTATATATATTTAGAAATGAGTCTGAAAAATTATCTCCCTATCATAGAGATCGGTATTCTCAGACAATAACAAGCAAATCCTATTGCTTCCAGATAGTGTAAGTTAAGCGATTCGATCGCCCTTTTGCCAGAAATCTAGCCTTTCTCCGCCCAAGGCTCTGTCTCCAGGCAGATAGAGTCATCTTGCGACTTCTGTCACGATCAGAACATTAATTCTTTCTACAGTCTCCCTCAATGAGGTGACTCTCAGGGGAGAATAAAATCGCTCGTCTGTGTTATGGAGTTTGACTATGATTCCCGCTCCTATGATTCCCCCTCAACGGCGCATCCAGTGGCGTAGGGCACTTGCGCCGCTCCTCATCTGCCTGGTGCTGCTACTTTCAGCCTGTAGCAAACCCGAACCGTCCCAGTTTGCCCAAACTCAAGCAGAGACTTCTAAGCGGAATGCTCCCGCTGCGGTCGCGAAGGGAACCGAACAAGGAGGCACCTTCAACAAGTTCTTCCCTGGCTCAACGGGCGGCTACAGCGTTGTTCCTTCGCAAGAGAAAAAAGGCTTTGCTGAGTACAAACTCAATAAAGACGGCAAGACTTTTGCCATGCTGTCTGTTAACGATACCGTCGGCACTCCCACGGCTGCTGCCAAATTTCAGTCTAGCACCGAGAAGGTTGCAGGCTATCCAGCCGTAGATCAGGGCGCAAATATCAGCGCAATTTTAGTCAACAATCGCTATCAGGTCAAAGTACAATCCCGCGATCCCGCTTTTACCAAAGCAAACCGCACTGACTGGATTCAAAAATTTGATTTGCGGGGTTTGGCTAAGCTGCCTGCTGCTGCCGCTACTTTGCCTGGAACGATCGCGCCTCGCACTGCGCCCAGATTGCCAACTCCGGCTGCCGATGCCCCAACCGGCAACTTTAAGCCCATGCTGAGTCCGACTTGAGAGCGGCTTCAGAAACCGCTCTATTTCTCGCTCATTTCTATTTATCGCTCATTGACGAA
>JBBSFA010000620.1:0-3162 GCA_038239185.1 Elainellales cyanobacterium
AGAAGATTTCAGATTCCTCTTGAGGAAACTGGCTCAAGCTAGCTTGCATACTGCGACGCAGTTTGGGATCGGTGACCCAATCCTTAAAGACATCTCCTTGAAATTGTAGGAATGTAGAAAAGTTCTCAAGAAGTGTCTGCCGAGTTCGCATAGGTTTACCTGATCAGACTGAATAGATTTATTAATTCATAATAATTTCTGAAACCCAAACAGGAACCGCTTTTCCTTTCCTAACTATCGAATTGCCGCTTATCATGAATCTTCCCCGCTCTAGCTTTGCTCAACAAGATGACTCGCTTTTTGAGATTGCTTCCCGTGATCAACCAGCTTAACCCTGTAACCAATTCTCTAACTCAGCGGCATTGGAAAAGTTGAGCAGAGCGATCGCCAATGCCTCAATCTGCCCCAGCGACAGCGATGCGATGCGAGCTTTCGTGGGTTCAGACAGAGCGCCAACTCGTTGTTCAAGCAGCAAGAGAACGATCGATCGCCCCTCCTGCTGGCGACCCCGCTCAATCCCCTGCTCAATCCCCCGTTCAATGCCCTCTTCCATCCAACTAGTGACGACTTCCATAACAACTCCTTTCTCATTGCCTTCCAGTTTATCAAGTTCCGCTTGGAACACTGCCTTCTCCTGTCCCTCCAGCCTCAAGTACAAATCCACAAAGCCCGATATCATTCTGGCTTGAGCCGGGTTTAGCCGCAGCCTTGCCATCTGCCGTAAACACTCCACCTTGACCAGTGGTCGCTCCTGCCGTTTCATCTTCATCTTCGCCATCAAAGCACTGGCAACCGGATTGTGTTGGTCGGCATACGATCGCCAATCGAGATGATTGAGCCGGATGGCACGGTAGTTGAAGCGCAACACCTCCCAATCCGAGAACTCGACGCGGTAGGTGCGATCGCCTGCTTCGCGGGGGCTGCGATGCGAAAACAGCAGGATGGGATAAATTGGCAATTGATAGAGTCTGTGCAGTTGAGCAAAGTAGTTGAAGAGCGGTCATAGCAAGCCAAGAAGTGAGGTCATCGGAGGCGGTGGTTTTCTAGCACATCGGTTCGCAGAGGATTGGGCGATCGCTGCTTTCAAGCGGAGGAAGGCGTATCTCGGTGGTGATAGATCAACCATGCTGAATCGCTCTAGCAACTTGTCTCTTCTATTTTCTCTATTTTCGCTCACTTCTACTTGCGCTTAACAGTCTGCCAACTTTTCGCAGTTGGCGTATCGCTTTGCCGAGCCAGTGCCGTCTCAAACGATCGCCGTCCTTTAGGGTTCAAGCTCAGTAAATCTAGCCCTTCCAAAAGCTTGCGGCGACCCGCTTCCGGCTGGACATCTAGGGCGGCAATCAGGCGATCGGGGTGCTGCTGGGCGAGCTGTCCCAAGCTGCCATATGCCGCATCTGCGCCTGCCCCATCGGCACTCTGCACGGCATAGCGTATCAGCAAGTCGGTGGAAGCGCGATCGCCGCCCAGCGCTTTTTGGTTCAGCGCATTGATTCGCTGGAGGACCGGTCGAAATTCTGTGCCACAAACGGCACGAGTCAGATCCAGAGACACCCAGCCGTGCATCGGACTCTGGATCTCCAGCCAATTATTTTGGTTGTTGACTACTTCCACGACGCTGAAGTTATCCAGCTTGCCCACCACATTACCAGACTGCACCACTGGAGCCGATCGCACGTTGCTGGGCGGGGTGGAGTCGTCGATTACGGTGACGCACTTGCCCGCTTTGGTGGCGATCGCGTTTAGCGTTTGCAGGCTGTCAGTGGAAGCTGAAGCGGTCTGATCAGGATTGAGTTCGTATAGAGTCTGGGCGCGAGGGGATTTGGCAGGAGTAGATGGGACAGGCGAAGACTGGACGGCACTAGGAAAGGCATTGGGAGAAGCCGATTCTGCTGCCGGACTTGGGGAGGCTGGATTCGCGGCGATCGGACTGGCAGATGTCGGACTGGCAGATGTCGGACTGGCAGCGGTGCCTGATGGCTTGGGAACAGTGGTACAGGCGGAAAGGGAGAGCGCGATCGCCAAGCTTAAGGCTCCGAGGGGAAGGCAGGGGAAAGAGAGTTTGGAAGGCATAAAGTCACTTCTGAAGGATTGGTGAAGATAACTACATGACGCGATATTCGGCTTTCAGGTTGCAGGCACATCCTATCCCCAATCCCAGCAAGCTACGATGTCACTCAGCTTGCTGAAATCTGACACTTGCTGGAATCTGACACTTGCTGAAGAGACATCTGACAAAATTTTGCTGATATCTGACATTTTCCGAAGAGACTTCTGACAGAATCTGATTGTGGCTTCAAAATCGCTCCAGTAATCTATATGTAGTCGAGCAGCAATACTCAAAGCTGGGTAAGCAAAGACTCGCTAATCGATCTCAATTAAGTTTTCACAAGAAAATTCTTAGGAGCACTTATTCCATGTCTAAGCGAATTCTTTTCATCGTCACAAGTCATTCTCAGTTAGGTAGCACCGGACAATTGACAGGTTTGTATCTTCCAGAATTAGCACATCCTTGTGAAGTGTTTCAGCAGCAAGACTATCAAATCTCGATCGCCTCTCCAGTCGGCGGGGATGCACCGATCGATCCAAAAAGCTTGTCAGACGAACTAGCAGACTATGTGCCCTTGACTCAAGGAACGCTGCCATTGTCTCAGATCAACGCAGCCGACTATGATGTTTTCTTCATTGTAGGCGGACAGGGAACCGTCTGGGATTTACCCGATAACTCAGAGCTACAGAGAATCTTGCCTGCCGCCTATGCTCAAGGCAAAGTGATTGCAGCAGTCTGCCACGGACCCGCTGCATTGGTGAATTTGAAGACTGCGAGCGGCGAATATTTGATCCAAGGCAAGCAAGTCACTGGATTCACAAATGCAGAAGAAGCGGCAGTTAAATTAACCAATGTTGTGCCTTTTCTGCTTGAAGATGCGCTAAAACGGGCCTGACTCTAATTCAGCAATCACTTCACTCAATTCTTCGGGCGTGGCTAAATCAAGCGAGTCCAGAGAAGGAACATCAGACGTGACAACTCCCACCGCTAATTGCTCAGAGCAATGTAGCGGGGGCTTCTCAAATTCACAAATGAGAGTTGCTGCTTCACGGGCAGGGTATCCCCTAAGCCTCCACAGCCAGCAAACGCTAGTCCAAGCGTCCGTTGTACCC
>JBBSFA010000621.1:0-3161 GCA_038239185.1 Elainellales cyanobacterium
AGCAAATCTTTTTGCCGTTTGAGCAGGTCGGTAATCAGGCGCAACGCAGCGAAGGAACCGGGTTGGGACTGACCATTACCCAACGGCTCGTAGAGCTAATGGGCGGCAAGCTTCAGGTCGAAAGCGTGCCGCAGCAGGGCAGTCGGTTTTGGTTTGAGCTGACCTTGGCGGATGCGACTGAGGCACTTGCCAGCCGATCGCCCCACCCAAAAATAGTCGGCTATGCAGGCAAGCCGCGATCGATTTTGGTGATTGACGATCGTCCAGACAATCGGGCTGTCGTAATCGGGCTACTGGAGCCGCTCGGCTTTCAGATGCTAGAAGCCGCTGATGGACAAACAGGCTTGGCACAGGCAATCCTGCATCCGCCAGATTTGCTGATTGTAGATTTAGTTATGCCAGGGATGAATGGCTTTGAGCTAATTCAGCAGTTGCGCCAGCAGCCCAACCTTGCCAAAACGCCGATTCTTGCCTCTTCTGCGAGCGTTTTTGAATTCGATCGCCAAACCAGTCGGCAAGCGGGATTTGATGACTTTTTGCCAAAACCCGTTCAAATCGATATCTTATTAAAATTGCTGCAAGCCTCGCTCAATTTGATGTGGATCTGGGACAATGAAGTGAAAAATCTAGAAGGAAACTCCTCAGCCTGCCCTGTCGATCGCACTTACCCCCAGACTCACCCTCAGACTCACCCGCCTGTTGAGTTCACCCTAACTCAGGCGATCGCCATGCCGCCTGCCGCAGAGTTACAGGGACTCTACGAAGCCGTTCAGATTGGATATATTGAAGGCGTTACCCACGAAGCCCTGCGCCTCCGCCAGCTAGATTCTCGCTATGAATCTTTTGCGATCGCTGTGATCCAGCTTGCTGAGCAGTTTGATGATGTGGCGATCGGGCAACTCATTGAACCTTACCTGAGTCCGTAACTTTCACCTCATAGCAGCTAAGTTCCCTACGCTCTGCGAGATCACACCCTCTTTATGCCTGGATCTAAAGCGCGCATTCTGATTGTGGACGATACTCCAACCAACATCAAAGTGCTGTCAGATCTATTGATCGCCTATGGTTTTGAGGTCTTAATTGCCAGAGGCGGCGAAGATGCTTTACAGAAGTTACAGCGGGTTCAGCCTGATCTGATTTTGCTGGATGTGCTGATGCCCGGTATGGACGGTTTTGAAACTTGCCGCTTGCTGAAGGCATCGCCGCAGACAGAAGACATTCCCGTCATCTTCATGACCGCCCTGGCTGATCCGATCGACAAGATCAAAGGGCTGACTTTGGGCGCGGTTGATTATGTCACCAAGCCCCTCCAGCATGAAGAAGTGATTGCCCGGATGAGTGTGCATCTGAAGCTGCGTCGCCTTAACAAGCAACTGACAGAGCAAAATGCGCTGCTGCAAGAGGAGGTGCGATCGCGCAAGCTGGCAGAGCGGGCATTGCGTTACTCCGAAGAAAAATTTGCCAAAGCCTTTCGCTCCAATCCCGGCTTGATGACGATCGTGACTTTGGAAGACGAACGCTTCATTGAAGTGAACCAAAATTTTTGTGGCATTACTCACTATGCTCAAGAAGAGATTCGGGGCAAAACTTCAAGCGAACTGGGGCTGTGGGTTGATCTGCAAGAGCGCGATCGAATTTTCCATCTCTTGCGAACCCAGGGAGTCGTCAGCAAGCAGGAAATCCAGATCCGCACGAAAATCGGTGAAATTCGCACCCTGCTGATGTCAGCGGAAGTCATTCACATTGGTAATTTGCCCTGCATTTTAGGCATGAACTACGACATTACCGCGCGCCAACAGGCAAGAGTCGATCTGCTAGAAAAAGAGCAGTTTCTCCGCAGCATCTACGAGGGCATCGGTGAATCTATTTTCGTGATCGAAGTGCTGGAAAACGGCGAATTTCGCGGCGGCGGCATTAACCCAGTCCATGCTGCCTTTAGCGGATACAGCAGCGAGCATCACCAGGGCAAGCCGATGGATCAACTGTTTGCGCCTGATCTGGCGGCAGCCCTCTGTCAAAATTATCAAGCCTGCATTAACGCGGGTAAAACGATCGTTTACGAAGAGTGTGTGCCGCTGCAAGGAAAACCCTATTGGTGGCTGACCAATCTCACGCCCTTACGCAATGCGGAGGGGCGAATTCATCGCATTATTGGCACTTGCGTCGATATCACCGAGCGGAAGCAGATGGAGATGGCTCTCCAGTGTGCTAAAGAGGCTGCCGACACTGCCAACCGCGCTAAAAGCACGTTCCTTGCCAACATGAGCCATGAGCTACGCACTCCCCTACACGCCATTTTGGGGTTTGCTGAACTGTTGGCGATCGAGGAAACATTAACTGCTAGCCAGCGCGAAAGCGTCGAAATTATCAACACGAGCGGCGAACATCTGCTGGCCTTAATCAACGATGTGCTAGAGGTCGCCAAAATTGAGGCAGGCAAGGCGATCGTCACGCTGACCCCGGTTGACCTCCGCAGCTTGCTCTCTAATCTGGAAGGACTGCTGCAACTGCGAGCCGAGGCGAAAGGGCTACAGCTCTCGTTTAATCTACCCCCCGATTTGCCACCGCAGATCCAGACCGATGAACCCAAACTGCGGCAGATCTTGCTGAACCTGCTGAGCAACGCAATTAAATTTACCGATCGCGGTAGTGTTTCTCTGCGAGTGGCGATCGATCTGGAGACACTTAATCCAGATGCAGCCTGTCCAGATGCAGCCTGTCCAGATGCAGCCTGTCCAGACAGCTCTGAAAATCTGCCTGTCGCCAACCTACGGTTTGAAGTCGAAGATACGGGGGTTGGCATTGCGCCCGAAGAAGTGGAGCACTTGTTCACCGCCTTTAGCCAAACGGAAGTCGGTCGTCGGGTTGCCAAAGGCAGCGGCTTAGGGCTATTTATCAGCCGTCAGTTGTTGCAGCTTTTGGGCGGCGAAATTCGGGTCAGCAGCGCGATCGACTGCGGCTCTTGCTTCCAGGTTCAGATTCCGGTTCAGATTCCAGCCTTGAGAGAGGTTGCGAATTTGCCAGCGATCGCCAATCGCCGAGTAATTGGACTGGAGACAAGCCAACCGCCGCGCATTTTGGTGGTGGAAGATGTGCCGCAAAACCGCCGACTGCTGGTGCGATCGCTGCTGGCGGCTGGGTTTGAGGTGCAAGAAGCCGAA
>JBBSFA010000622.1:0-3160 GCA_038239185.1 Elainellales cyanobacterium
ATCGCCCAAAGGTTCCTTAACTAGGGCATCAAAATCATAAGGTTGACCCGTCTTGACTTGCTGCGGCAAATTGACCTCGATCGTCGGGGGACTGTCGCCAGAGGTCATCTGAGTCCGTTCGCTCAAAATTTCCTGCTGCACAATTTTTTGCCCCTCGAAGCGTTGTCGAGAGGTCAGGGTTGCGGCTAGCGCAAACGATCGCGGTGCGGCTGCTTCAGCAGAACTTCCAGCGGGAGTGTTGCTGGGAGAACGAGGCGAGCGGGGGGCTGGAGCAGGTGTAGCGGGTTCAGCGGTAGCGGTAATCGTGGTGGTGGTTTCTGCGACGATCGCGTTTCCGTCTTGCTTCCAGGAAGTGAGCTGGGTGCTGTAGGTCAGATTAGGGTAGCGTTCCCAGAGGGCTTTCAGGGCAGTTTGCAGGTCGGCAAGAGTTAAGCCATCGGTGCTGGTAAAGTTGGGACTATAAAAGTCCATGACCGCTTGCAGGTTATGCTCGTTCGCGGCAGCCTCAATTTTCGTCAAGGTTTGGGTCAACTGCGGCGGGGCAGGTGGGGCTGGAGCGGCAGGCTGAGAGATAACGGGCTGAGGTGCCGCTTGGGCTTGTCCGGTTGGGCCGATCGCGAGTCCTAGCAGCAACAGGGGCAAAATTCCCAGGCGGCAGGCTGTATGAGAGAAGCGAGGGGCGATCGATCGCTGGGCAAAAAACCGAATGAGCATAGCAGTAAGCACAACAAGAGGTGAGCTGATTTGTCCTCTATCCTAGTCCAAAGTCCGGACGCTGAGTTCAAAATCTGAACATTATCGGGATAAAATCGAGAAATTCTGCGGCATGAAGCCCTGAAAGCTGTCCTTGAATCAAAAAGATTAAGCCGCCTGCAAGAATTTGTGCTTAAATCAATGCCTAGCTTAGATAGATGCCTAGATAGATGCTTAGCCATCGGGGAAAGCCACCTGTGAATGCATCCAATTCCATTTCATCGCGTCCCGACTCGTCTGCCAAGCTGTTGATTGCTGCCAGCGGCACAGGCGGGCATTTGTTTCCTGCGTTGGCAACCGCCGAGCAGCTCACGGACTATCAGATCGAGTGGCTTGGCGTTCCCGATCGCCTGGAAACCCAGTTGGTCGATCGCTATCCGCTGCATACGATCGCCGTCGAGGGCTTTCAGCAGCGCTTTGGAATTGGCACGCTGAAAATCTTTAGCCGACTGGCTTTTTCGACTTTGAAAGTCCGGCAACTGCTGCAAACTGGGCAATTTCGGGCAGTGCTAACGACGGGTGGCTACATTGCCGCGCCTAGCATTTTGGCAGCGCGATCGCTGGGGTTGCCAGTGATTTTGCACGAATCGAATCTGCTGCCTGGAAAAGTGACGCGCTGGCTCAGTCCGTTTTGCACTGTAGTAGCGATCGGCTTTGAAGGGTCTGCCAAGTATCTGCCTAAAGCCAAAAAAACGGTTTGGGTGGGAACTCCCGTGCGATCGCAGTTTCGATCGGCATTGGCGGATCAGGCGACGTTGGATCTGCCGATACCGTCCGATGCGCCGCTGATCGTGGCATTTGGCGGCAGCCAGGGTGCAGTTGGGCTGAACAAGCTGGTGCGACAGGCTGCCCCAGCTTGGCTGGAAGCCGGAGCCTGGATGGTGCATCTGACAGGCGACAATGATCCCGATGCTAAATCCTTGAGCCATCCGCAGTACATTTGCCTGCCGTTTTTCAACGACATGGCGGCGTTGCTAAACCGCGCCACTCTTGCCATCAGTCGATCGGGCGCAGGTAGCTTGACCGAGCTGGCTGTTACCCAAACGCCCTCGATTCTGATTCCTTATCCTTATGCCGCAGAGGATCACCAGACCTGCAATGCCGAAGTGTTTCGATCGGCGGGCGCAGCCTTGCTGTTTCAACAGGCAGACCTGACTTCAGCGTTGCTGCAAGATAAAGTTTTGTCGCTGCTGCGATCGCCTGATCAGTGCGATCGGATGGCGGCGGCAGCGGGTCGGCTAGCAGTGACGGATAGTGCGGAGCAGCTAGCGGCATTGGTTAGAAGTGTGGCGCAGTAACCGCGACTGTAACGATTAGTGGCACTCGATCGCATCTGCCGGATAACGATCCTATGATTAGAGTAGAGACAAGCAATTCGATAGTCGTGATACTTGGGAGGTCATGCGATCGTTTTGCTGTCAACCGCTACAGTTGATCAAAACTAGCCGTCTCTTCGGGCTATTGCTGTCCCCTAATATAAAATGCGAGGTCAGATTTATGAACGTACTTCGATCGATCGGAAGCGCTTTATCTTATCTCTCTGAAGCTGCAACGCGGCTGTTTAGCTTTGGTCAGGATGATTATCCCCTAACAGGAGTACAGCCCTTTACTGGCGAACCGTATTCTGAATGGATGGCTGATGGCGATCGGCAAAAATCCAAGTAAGGACGCATCTGAGAGTGATTTGAGTTAGGTCTAATATTATTCCCTTGTATATCGCTGTGTAATTTTCCATCTTCAGGCTGTTGGCGATCGAATATCGGTAAGTTGAGATTGAAGTCGATCGCCTGTAGCACTGAAGTCATTTTGTCTATGAGCTAGGTCGTGCTCTAGGCAGTGCCAAGAATGACTCCTTTTCAAAATGGGTATAGTTGAGCATAGGCAACTGTTCTCAAATGTACTTATGACTTCTTCTCTGTACAACGCCAAACCCGCTAAACCAAAGATTTCCTGGCAGCTTGGATTTACGCTGCTGATGTTTGGGTTCATGTACCTGCCGATCGCGATCCTGGCAGTCTATAGCGTCAATGCCTCGCGGTTTAGCTCAACCTGGGAGGGCTTTAGCCTGATCTGGTATCAAAAGCTATTCAGCGATGCCCGGATTTTTGATTCGCTGCAAGATAGCCTGACGGTAGCATTGGTGGCGGTAGGTATATCCGCCGTGCTGGGAACCATGATGGCAGTGGGGCTAACCAAATTTCGGTTTCCAGGTAAAGGGCTGTATCGGGGCGTGGCTTATCTGCCGCTGATTATTCCTGATATTGCGATCGCCGTTGCCACGCTGGTGTTTCTGGCTTCGGTTGGCTTCCCCCTGAGCCTCTGGACAGTGATCGCGGCGCACATTGTTTTTTGTTTGGCTTATATTGCGGTCGTGGTTTCTACTCGCCTCACTAACCTGAATCCGCAT
>JBBSFA010000623.1:0-3159 GCA_038239185.1 Elainellales cyanobacterium
CTCGACATTGATATCGGTAGCACCTATCATCCCAACAGCGATCCATTGGCGATCGCTCGTTTGATTGCAGCCTTAGAACCACTGGGCTTAGTCAGCTATGTAGCTTGTACCTCCAGCTACAGCGGTGGCTTACATCTATACCTGCCATTTGAACAGCCACAGAGCAGTTGGAAACTAGCGATCGCCCTCTCAACTCTGCTGGAAAATGCAGGGTTCAAGCTCATTCCTGGACAGCTAGAAGTTTTTCCGAATCCTAAGCCTTACAGCGTTGAAGGAACGCCCAGTCTCTTCAATGCCCATCGTCTTCCTCTGCAAATCGGCTCTTATCTGCTGAATGAAGCATTTCAACCCATCTGGAGCGATCAGCAGCGATTCGTTCAACAGTGGGAATTTGCTCAAAAGCGCAATGATTTTAGCAATACAGCCCTTAAACAGATTATCAAGCAGGCAAAGCGGCGACATTTTCAGGTATCTGGTAAAGCTGATAAGTTTATTAACGATCTTAATGCTGAAATCGAACTGGGTTGGACAGGACAAGGTCAGACCAATCGATTGTTAGGGCGGATTGCGATGCGATTGTATATTTTTCACCACATTCTCTCTGGGGGTGAACCACTGGAAGGGCAAGCCTTAATCAATGAAATTGTAGAGATAGCCCGATCGCTGCCTGGATATACCGAGTGGTGCAATCATCAACATGAGATCGCACATCGGGCAGAAGAATGGGCTCGGTGTGTTGAAAATAGCCATTACTTTCATTATGGTGACCCTAATGGAAAGTTTAAAGCAAAGAAAACTCAACCAGAATTAAGCGAAGCGATCGAAAAATCACCGACTTGGAACCAGCAGCAGTCTGAAGCCGCGCGCGATCGAATTAAACGAGCGATCGCAGATTTGCTAGAGAAGGAAATGCTACCTGCTAAAGCTACAGCGCGATTCCAGGCGTTACTCCAATACAACATCGGTGGAGGATCGCTCTATCGACATCGCAACCTTTGGCATCCTTGCTTTCTTGTGGATAACCCCCCAGACCCCCCAAACGACGTTCAATGTTGCTCGTTAGATTGCGCTAAGGACGCATCTAACGAGCAACATCCCCCAAGCTTATTACATATAGCAGGCGGTGATAATAATGCTGATGCGGGTTTGAGCGATCGCGAGGTTCAATCTTTCTCTGAACTAGGCGGTAATTTTATTGAGGATTGTACTTCTGATGATTCAGACTTGGGTTCATCCCAAGGTGTCCACTATGTTCAGCAGGTGTTATTTGACTTGAAAGCGCAACAAGAGGCACGACAAGAAGCGGTTCGGATGGCTCGGCAGCAGCAGGAGCGGATTAAACAAGAAGGGGCACAGACAAAGCAGATCGCTAAGATGCAGCAGTTTTTTGAGTCGGGTGATCCGATTTTAGTGGCAGAGGCTTTAGCGTGGGCGCAGGTCAATCCTGGGGTTTTGGATACGAATCAGCTTTCGCTAGATTTGCTATCTCGACCAGCGTCTATGCGCAATGGTAAGCACTGTGAATCAGCACTGTCACAGCCGTCACCGCAATCTTGTAATGCAAAAGAGGGGGAGATCAGGTTATTTGAGCCTGAGTAGTGACTTTGCATTTCTTGAATGAATTTTTTGCTGTAACTTGTGCCCAGGAACTATACACTGGGAAAGCTATAAACCCTGTCGCCATGTCGAAGCCATTATCTTTTCTGCCTGACAACTACAGCGAGTTTTTGCTTGAATTGAAAGCGCGGATTCGATCGGCTCAGTATGCCGCCCTCAAAGCCGTCAACAAGGAGTTAATTTCGCTCTATTGGGATATTGGCGAACTGATTGTGACTCGTCAGGAAGCGGAAACCTGGGGCAGAGCAGTTGTGAAAACTTTAGCCACAGATCTCCAAGCTGAATTTCCTGGCATCGGTGGGTTCTCTGCCTCAAATCTCTGGCGAATGCGGCTGTTCTACGAAACTTATAGGGGCAAAGAAAAACTCGCACCATTGGTGCGAGAAGTGAGCTGGAGCCACAACTTGGTGATTGTTGAGAAATGCAAGGATGATTTGGAGCGTGAGTTTTATCTACGGATGTGCCGCAAGTATGGTTGGACAAAGAATGTGCTAATTCATCAGGTTGAGAACCGAGCCTATGAAAAGACGCTCCTCAACCAGACCAATTTCCAGGCAACGCTGCCAGAAGTGATTCAAAATCAAGCGAAGCTAGCAGTGCGCGATGAGTACACCTTTGATTTTCTAGAACTGGGTGACCAGCACAGCGAGCGCGAGTTGGAGCAGGCGCTGCTAGGCAGAATCGATACTTTCCTGCGGCAGATGGGCGGCATGTTCGCTTTTTTAGGCAGTCAGTATCGGTTAGAAGTGAGCGATCAGGAGTATTTTGTCGATCTGCTGTTGTACCATCGGCGGCTGAGGTGTCTGGTGGCGATCGACTTGAAGGTTGGACGCTTTGAGCCAGAGCATGTAGGAAAGATGCAGTTTTATCTGGCAGTTTTGAATGACCAGGTGCGGTTGACTGATGAGAATCCGTCGATCGGCATAGTGCTTTGTAAGTCGAAGGATAAAACGATCGTTGAATATGCCCTCAAAGATGCGGATAAACCGATCGGGGTTGCCACCTATCGAGTCGTCTCAACCCTGCCTCGAGAGTTGCTGGGAGAGTTGCCTGCACCGGAGGAGATCGCCAAGCTGTTAGAAGAGGTGGAATAGGAGCGTAGGTTGAAGCTGACGAAAGACAAAATTATATTTTCAAGCGTTATGGCTGCCTAAGTCATTTGATGCATGTCAAAATTCAACTAATTGCCTAGATAAAGATAAGTCGACCGCCACTGAGGTTAAAGCTGCTGTTGGAGCTAAGCCGACTGAATGTGCCACCGGGCGATCGCCTATGCTGAAAACGATAACGTAGCAGGTGCTTGAGCAAATTTCGCAGGTGTTGAGGTTATATTATGCGATCGCCCTTTCCTGGAATGAATCTTTACCTGGAGCAGCCTGAGCTATGGTCAGAAGTTCATAGCTGGTTGATTGTGGCGATCGTGGATGACTTGAATGATCGGCTCAGTGAGCAGTACAGGGTGGCGATCGAGAAGCGGATTTATTTTAGCGGGTAAGGAGAAAGTCTGCTGGTAGGTATTCCTGATGTTTCTGTGGTGGGCAA
>JBBSFA010000624.1:0-3154 GCA_038239185.1 Elainellales cyanobacterium
AACGCTAGCAGCACTCCCTAACCCCAAGAATGCGATTTTGGGCAAAGTGCCTGCGGCAGAGTTCGATCGCATTGCTGCCGAAGGAGCGCGCACTGTCCCGCCTCGCGAACATGGGGGCAACTGCGACATCAAGAACTTATCGAGAGGAACTCGAATCTACTTTCCTGTCTACGTCGAGGGTGCAAAACTCTCAATGGGCGACATTCACTTCTCGCAGGGAGACGGTGAGATTTCGTTCTGTGGGGCGATCGAAATGTCAGGCTTCATCGATCTGCATGTCGATATTATCAAAGGCGGCATGGACAAGTACGCCATGGTGAATCCCATCTTCAAACCAGGGCCAGTCGAACCCCGCTATTCGGAGTATCTGGTGTTTGAAGGAATCTCAGTCGATGAATTCACGGGTAAGCAATACTTTATGGATGTCCATATTGCCTATCGACGGGCTTGCCTGAATGCGATCGAATATCTCAAGAAGTTTGGCTTCACGGGCGAGCAGGCGTATTTGCTGCTAAGCTGTGCCCCGGTTGAAGGACGGGTGAGTGGGATTGTCGATATCCCAAATGCCTGCTGCACAGTCGCGATTCCCACTGAGATCTTTGATAAGCCAATCCTGCCAATCTAATTTATGCCCCTATACGAGTTTAAGTGTGATGCCTGTGGACTATTTGATCAGTGGCGCGTGCTTTCAGAGTACGATACCCCTGCTCATTGTCCCACTTGCCAACAATCTGCTCGACGAGTCTTCTCGCCGCCTGCCGTTTTATCTGGATCGCTCCGGCTAAAACGCGAGAATCGCGAGCCACAAGTTGTAAAACGCGATCGCGAGCCTGTTTCTCCCCGCGTCAGCCATCATACTGGCAGTCGTCCTTGGATGATTGGTCACTAAACGCCCATTCGATCAGATTGAAAAGGCGGCATTGCTGAACGTAGGGATGAATCGCCCTCATCCCCAACCTTTCTCCCCAGGGAGAAGGGCGCTAAAACTCTTGTCCCCTCTCCTTTTGGGAGAGGGCTAGGGTGAGGGCAAAGCTAAGCATTCATCCCGCAATTCAGCAACGCCGAAAAGGCGTGGTTTGCAGATTATGCAAACCACGCCTTTTCACTTTAATTGATTTCAGTCGTCATATATAACATTTGGCACATTCTCATCAGCCAATCAGCCGGAATAATCTGCGCTTCTACTGATAAATACTGAATATTGAGCCTAGGAACGAAATAAGAAGTTTTAAATTGAGCAGTTTCTCAGAGGATTTTAGAAGCCGTTACCCATAATCTAGTGTCATAGAAACGTTGAGACCAAACGCAACTTTGAATCTCAATCTTTCTATCACTTATCGATAGAAATTGACTGGATTGATTCTAGCCTTAAGCGATTTTCTATGCGATCGCAAGGTCGTCGATCGCCAAGCTAGAAGCTGTTTTTACAGCATTTTAGTCAGTAAAGCTTAGCCATGCTAAGCATCATTGAAGTAATCAATTCCTGATTCTAAAAGGATTTATTACACAGTTCTGTTCACGATTCAAACATACATTATTAAGAGGAGAATTAAAATGTTGAACGTCTCTATTCGCCGCGCTGCTGTCATCTCTGGTCTAGTGCTTGGTGCAACCACATTGCTAGCTTCAAACGCAATGGCAGACACTGTAGGAGTGGGTGGTACCGTGGCTCAGGTTCTTCATCTCGCTACTACGGCTACCAGTGGTGCTTCTACCCTGTCTCTAAACAAAGCGGCATCCGCAACGGCGCAAATTGTGAAAGTCGCTGATTTGAAGATCGACACCAACAACGAGCAAGGTTACACCCTGACTGTTACCTCTGGAAACCTGACCAAAGCGGGCGGCACTGACATTCCTTTCCAGGTTACGACGACCGCTGCTGGAGTTACTGCTACTACTTTCAGCACTACTTCTGGTAGTGCCTATACCTATGGAACCTCGGCTGCAAATGAGCCTGACAGTGGCGATCGCGACTTGTCGATCAAGTACCAACCCGCATCACTGCAAGATCCTGGTGACTACGCTGCCTCAATCACCGTAACCGTTGCAGCTAACTAGCAAGCTGCGTGGGGTTCAAGCTCATTAATTTTCAAGCCATTTTACCTCTGGGCAGATGGGTGAAATTAACGCGAATCCCCTCATTTCCTGACTCCTTCTCCCACCTGACTCCTTCTCCCTAATTTGGGAGAAGGGAGTCCGTCCGTCTCGCCTGCTTTGCCGGAAGAACTGGAGATGCGGCAAAGCGAACTTTTTACAACTATTGGTCAACTATCGATCTTAGATGATGCGGGGAGGAGGTCTAAATTATGAACCTGCGATCGAGAATAACATTGGGGCTGTTGGCACTGAGCTTGCTTGGAGTCGAACCAGCAGTCGCTATTCCGTCTCTCACAACCAGCCCAACTAGCATTACAACAATGCTGGATTTGGACGGAACCGGTAATTCCTTCACTCATATCGTGAAAGTCGCAGATATCAGTGCGTCAACCGACAACGCCCAAGGTTTTACCCTCGTCATTAATTCTGGCACTTTATCTAAACCCGGTGGAACCGCCATTCCGTTTCAGGTGACAACCGTCGCAGATGGTGCAGAAGCAGCTTCGGCATCCGATTTTACGGCTTCATCAGGTAAACCCTACTCTTTTAAGACTTCCACCCCAGGAACGCGCGATCGCGATGTGTATATCCGCTACACCTCTGCAACGCTGCAAGACCCTGGTAGCTACAGTGCCTCAATCACTCTAACCATTTCTGACAACTGATTTTTTCAATTAAATTTATGCTCCCCATCAAAAGACATCTCCTAAAACGTTCATTTCGCTCTATTTTGTTTTCTGCCCTGCTGCTAGCATCCGCAGCATTTCCTGTTAGCGCTTTCCAACTCCTCCCCATGTCTCGGGAGTTTACCCCGTCTGGAGATGGAGCCACTCAGTCTTACGATGTTGTCAACGACGGCAAGGAGCCTGTAGCCGTTGAACTCTCAATGCTGAAACGGCAAGTAGATATTGACGGTGTAGAAACGCAAGCTGACGGCGACAGTGATTTTTTGATTTATCCTTCCCAGATTGTGCTGAATCCAGGTGAAACCCAGAGTGTGCGCGTCACTTGGCTGGGCGATCCACAGCCGACCTCTGAACTTGCCTATCGCTTAGTT
>JBBSFA010000625.1:0-3150 GCA_038239185.1 Elainellales cyanobacterium
GCGACGACAAAATCGACGGCGGACGCGGCAACGACCTCTTGATCGGGGGCAATGGAGCCGATCGCCTCAAAGGGCAAACCGGACGCGATCGGCTGCGCGCGGGCAGCGGTGACGACGAATTGTCGGGCGGCTTGGGCGGCGATGTGATGAACGGCGGACGCGGACGCGATACAGAAGGCGGCGGACGCGGCAACGATCGGCTGAACGGCAGCGGCGGCGGTGACACGCTGGTTGGCGGTGAAGGCGAAGATCGGCTCAGCGGCGGTACCCAAGCCGATAGACTCAACGGCAACACCGGAAACGACTTGCTCTTCGGCGGAAACGGCAATGATACGGTGCGCGGTGGGCTGGGAGCCGATCGCCTGTATGGGGGCAAAAAGTCTGACACGCTAGACGGCGGACGCGGCAACGATCTGCTAGTAGGCACCACCGGCAACGATGTCCTAATTGGACAAAAGGGCAATGACAAGCTCTATGGCGGTGCCCAGCGCGATCGGCTGAACGGCGGCGAAGGCAACGACCTTTTGGTCGGCGGACGCAGAGCCGATACGCTGACGGGCGGTGCGGGTCGCGATGTCTTTGCTTACGCCTCAATTCGTGATGGAGGCGATCGGATTACCGATTTCAAAGTCGGTCAAGACAAGATCGACATCAAGCAGATCCTGTTTGGAGCCAACTATCGCCGCAGCGATCGGTTTGGCAGCTACGTGCGGGTCGTCAGTTCAACGGCTGGTGCGATCGTCCGGGTAGACACCAATGGGGATACAGCGGGCGGTTTCCGGAACCTGGTGACGCTTTCTGGCGTAAATGCAGCGACGGTAACCGCTAAGAGCTTCATTCTGTCTTAGCCTCAAAACGAAGTCAGGGGGCGGCTAAGCCACCCCCTGACACCTATCTATTCCGATGACTAACACTACCAGGGAGCTTTGCGCCGCTTCTTCGGAAAAGCAAGATTCTCTGTGCTGTGGAAATCTTCTTGGACTTTATACGTCAGACAGCGAGACACCTGGCGGACAATTTGATTCAGCAGGCGATCGCCCGTCGTTTGAATCAAGGATTGCGGCAGCCGATGCACAAAGCGAGGAAAGTGAATCATCACTTTAAGATCCAGTTCCCATTCCACCTGAGTCAGATGGGCAGGGGCTTGTCCAGAGGCAAACTGCTTCAGGTCAGGTGTGGCTTCTACCAACTGCAAGGCAGCCCGAAAATCGACCTCATAACCCGGAGCCTCGTAGTCCGGAACGGGAATGGTTTGAATCCGATAGACTCCGTCCGCTCGCGGCAGCAGATTTAGCCCGACTTTGGGTTCAACCTCGTAGCCGAAAGAGCCAAATTTGCCGATCGTTAACGCATAGCCGTTCTCACCAATCAGATCTGCCTTCATCGGATGGGCACAGCGGGGAAACCAGCCGCGATGAGCATCCAAATACCGAGCCACCCGTTCTGGTTCCGCGTACATTTCCATGCAGCTCGAAAAATTTTGCTGGAAACAGCTCACTTCAATCTCTTGGGCTTCAGTATCGGCAAGCCTATAGTCTTCGATTGACCCTGCGGTTGTTTCCAGAATGATGTGAGCGGTTTCGCTGTAGTATTCAGTCGAATTTGCCTGCATAACACGGTTTCCTGCTGTCGGTTGGAATGGGATGGTTGGGGTAAGACTACAACAAGGGTCAATCACTACAGAGAACGGTAGCTAGAGTGCGATATCTTCGTAATATTTCGTTACTCTAACCTAGAACACAGTTTAGCAATCAATCGAGGTGTCAGTCTCTAATTTGTCTCAAGATATCCCTGGGTTGAGGATCTAGCCATGATTGATCTACGGAGAGACGCAGAGACATTCCTGAATATGAGAGCATCACCATATTGAATCTACGGAGATAGCTGTTTTCAGAGATAAGCTATGTCAGCCTAGCAGCTATGTGTCACTTAGCAAGTGGGCTAAATCACTTTTCAAAAAAGCTGTTGGGTTCGATGGCTTCTTTGACTCACTCAAAATTTATTAGGTTTCGCAGAGCGTAAGGTTATGAAAGCATTTGTAGCAGGGGCGGCGGGTCAAACAGGGCGACGGATTGTGCAAACATTAGTCGATCGCCAGATTCCAGTGCGGGCAATGGTCAGAGATTTGGAAAAAGCGAGGCAAATCTTGCCCAGCCAGGTGGAACTGGTCAGCGGCGATGTGCTCAAGCCTGCTGGATTAGCAGAGGCGATCGGCGATAGCACCGTCATTCTGTCCGCAACTGGAGCGGCTCCTAGCTTCGATCCAACGGGACCTTACAAAGTTGATTTTGAAGGGACAAAAAATCTGGTGAACGCGGCTAAAACGAAGAATATCCAGCAGTTCGTCATGGTGTCCTCGCTGTGTACTTCACAGCTTTTTCATCCTTTGAACCTATTTTGGCTAATCTTGGTCTGGAAAAAACAGGCGGAGGACTATCTGCGGCAGAGCGGATTGCCTTACACGATCGTCCGTCCGGGTGGCTTGAAAAACGAAGACAACAGCGATGCGATCGTGGCATCGGGCGCAGATACCTTGACAGAGGGCAGCATCCCCCGAACTAAAGTGGCACAGGTTTGCGTTGAGGCATTGCTTCAGCCGGAAGCCAGAAATAAAATTATCGAAATTATCGCCAAGCCAGATGCGCCGCCGATGACCTTTGAGCAACTGTTTGAAAGCGTTGCATAGCTTCTAGTAGCTTCTAGTAGCTTGTAGTAGCTTGAAATTGAGCTAAAGCTGCGCCGAACTCTGACAAATCCGCTAAATTGAGGGTTGTATTGAATCGGCTTTTAATTGTCAGGTTAATCTGTGGCTTCTGAAACTCAAGAGTCGTCTACGCCTGCCCAGCCTGCCGCCCAAAATTCTTCTGGGGCGTGGTGGTCGCTCATCTGTGGCGTGGCGGTTTTGACGTTGGTTTTCCAGCTCAAAGACTTACAGGGAGTGTGGCGATCGCCCCATGATGACCCGCAGTGGAACGAAACACCCGCCCCGCTGGTGATGAAAGGCGGCAACCCCTACATTCGAGCGCTGATGCGGACTATTTCCGCCAGCGAGTCGAATAGCTCGCGCCCCTATTCGCTGCTGTATGGCGGTGATCATGTGCAAGATTTGAGCCACCATCCCGACTTGTGTGTGCCGATCGTCTCTGGACC
>JBBSFA010000626.1:0-3119 GCA_038239185.1 Elainellales cyanobacterium
AACTACGCCATCCACTTCTAAATCTTCGCTATATAGCGTTAACTGCTGCCCATTTTCTAACTCAGTTTGGTAACGCGCTAAATCTTCGATCGTGCCAATACAGTTGAGACGTAAACGACCCTGTTCATCAGCATTATGAAAGTCAACAAAAATTCTAGATAAACTCATATATCACTTCTGCTCACAAAGTTGGCTGGGACGGATTGGAAATCGTTGGAGTCAAAAGGAGGCTGATTTCATCAGGAACTAGACCTGTCAACGTTGCATGATACGGACTTCTCCCAGATGTTCGGATCACATCGCCTCCCGCCTCTCAAACTGCTCCAACTGTCGTGACACCAACTTGCCCATGTGGGATCGATGCAGATAACGCCTGAACAGACACCCCTTCCCCACATTCTACTGAAATATCCGGTCACGCCGCTCGGATGAGTGCCAATGCCACGCCGCACATCTTCTGGACGGTTTCGTCCGCCTCGAACCACGATCGCTTCAGCCGGGATTCTTGCCACAAGTTTATCTGTTCTAACCGATGTACGCGCTACACTTTATCAGGCATTAAGGCTTGACGATACTCATAACTAGACTACGCCAGCCTCAGCTAGCATACCCCTAACGAACAGAAATTCAGCTATTCAAAATAACGATAAATGCTCAGCGATCGCCCCGTCTCACTACCCGCTTCAAGCCTCTTCTTGATCGGCAATCGAAGGAGGGTAGCGATCGCAGACCTGATTGTTCTTGTGGATATTGGATTTCAGGAATGAACAATGAAGGGCGATCGGCAATACCAAAATGTAACATATCATTGACAATGATATGCCAAAACTAGCATATTTAGATTATGAGTGCATTGCTGAAGCCAGTTGAATGGGTTGGAAGTTCTCTTGAGGATTTGAAAGAGTTCCCTGTGGACGTTCAGCAAGTTATTGGCTACGCCTTGTACTTAGCTCAATCTGGTGAGAAGCATCCTTCAGCCAAGCCACTCAAAGGGTTTAAGGGGGCTGGGGTACTTGAAGTTGTAGAAGATTTTGACGGAGATACCTACCGAGCCGTGTATAAGGTAAAGCTGCTGGTGTGGTCTATGTCTTGCACGTTTTTCAGAAGAAATCGAAACAGGGCATTGCTACCCCTAAGCGAGATATTGAGTTGATCGAAGCAAGGCTTAAACGAGCCAAAGAATATCACTCAGAGAATTACAGCAAGCAGCAGGGAGAGTGAAGGATGACTCAAGAAATTGGAGTGCAATCAAGCGGCGGCAATGTGTTTGCAGATTTGGGGTTGGAAAACTCTGACGAATTGCTTGTCAAAGCAGAACTTGTCCGCAAAATCAGCAGCATTATTACTAAGCAGCAAATGTCTCAAGCTGAGGCAGCCGCGCTATTGGGGATAGACCAACCCAAAATCTCAGCATTAATCAATGGAAAGTTATCGGGCTTTTCGACTGTGCGACTGTTTCGCTTCTTAAATGCTTTGGGGCGAGACGTAGAAATTGTGGTGAAAGCGAAACCGAAGTCTCGTTCACAAGCTCAGACGCGGGTTGTTGCTCCATAATTTTGCATACTATCAGATTGTCCTACTAGAGAGGGGCGATCGCTTTGATCCGGCTTTAGCTTAATCTGAGCCTGTATGATAAATGCTCAGCGATCGATCGCCCTGTCCTGATTCAGCTCCGTCATGGGACAAAAAGACGACCAACACCCATCCAGGTTTCGATATCTAACAAAATCTCCAGAATACGGTCAATGCAACGATTTCGATAAACGCGATCGATTAAAAATCGATCGGCATCTCCAATTGTAATGACAGGGAAAGAATCCATTGTGTTTTCTTCTCGAAGAACTTGTTCTAGGGAGTCCTCACCCTTCATGCTGCGGTTGGCAGTCAGCAAAATCATCTGATTTGCCTGAGCAAGTCGCCAAACAATCCGATCGCTACTGTCGATCGATAAGCTCATCTCTTTAAAAGTAACAAAGCGAATCGGGAGTAGCTCTAGCCAACCTGACTCGCAATATTGCCCAATAAAATCTCTGTATGTCCCCCCAGATTGTGATCGATCAAGAAATTCATGCTTCTAGTTCATGTCTAGCTTTCTGCTCTTGGAGTTTTGTCCAAAGAGCCTCTCGATCTGGTTTGGGTGGCATTGTTGAAGCACGGGCAAAGTGCTCACGACTGCGTTCTTCCCAGTACTGCCGATTTTCCTCAGATTGCTTCAGAACAAGCTGATATTCTGCTTCGATTTCAGGACGGTTTGCCTCAATGTAGGATAAGGCGGCGTTGATCTGATCTTCTGTTAGATCAAACAAAGCGCGGATAAACTTCGGAGGGTACTGAGCCGTCACATAATCCATCACGTCGTAGAGAGTGATACGCGTGCCAGCAATTGTTAGCCCTCGTTCTGTACGACCCGCCAAGCTTCTTCTCGATCGACAACCGAAGGAGGGTAGCGATCGCATTTGGCGGCAGTGATAAGAGCTGAACTCCTGAGTTTGCAGACCTGATGACACATTACTATATCAGATATGATATAAACACCTCATGGGAAATCAGCGTCAACCTTTAGCTTGGTTGCATGGTGCGGTTAAGACTCCACCTTTCAGCCAGGCAGCACGGATAGAAGCAGGGGTGCTGCTCAGGCAGCTCCAAGAAGGCGAAACTCTTGGATTACCCCATTCGCGTCCTATGCCAAGTATCGGGACTCGCTGCCATGAGTTACGGATTCGAGATGCGGATAAAAATTGGAGGATCATTTACCGGATTGACGGCGATGCCATCTTGATTGTTGAGGTTTTTCATAAAACAACGAGGGCAACACCCAAAAGCGTGATTGAGGTTTGCAAAAAACGCTTGAGCAAATACGAAACCGATCAACAGGAGTAAGGCGATGGATCAAGCTAAGAGAGAACGTTTGGAATCTAAGGGCTGGAAAATTGGGACAGTCTCAGACTTTTTAGAGCTAACACCGGAAGAAACTATCTTTGTTGAAATTAAGCTGGCTCTTAGTCACAGCTTGAAGGATCGGCGGCAAAAAACTATGACTCAAACTGAACTCGCTTCTAAAATTGGCTCCAGTCAACCTCGGATTGCTAAAGCTGAAAATGGCGATGCTTCAGTCTCGA
>JBBSFA010000627.1:0-3118 GCA_038239185.1 Elainellales cyanobacterium
ACCCGCTCGCGCTCAACCGTTTTCCATCGGGATGCCAAGTCAAATCCAGGACGGAGGAGGTGTCAAAATTCAGGGTCGCGGCAACGTTGCCTAAATTGGCATCCCAGACCTGCACATATTTTCCCAGACTGAATGCCAGGAGATTCTGGGTCGGACTCCACGACAGGCGATCGACCCAGGCAGAAGAATTTTCGACTGTGGCAATCAATTCAGGAGGGTCTGACTGCATCCGCCAGATGTTGACCTGTCCGGTTTGCCCACCAGCCGCCAACAATTGTCCATCGTGGGAAAAAGCGAGGCAGTCAACCGAGTGCCCATTCACTGTCTGTAGAGAAGTTTCCTGAGATGTCCCTGTGCCCTGGTAGACAACAACTTCACCCGCAGCAGAACTCGCTGCCAAGATCTTGCCATCGGGCGACCACGCGATCGCTGTCACATAATCCGACAGCGTTCCTTGCCAGTGGCGATCAAATTCAACTGGTTTCTTCGTCTTTAGACCGCTTGTCTTTAAACCAGACATGCCCGGAAATCCTCTCTTAGCTGAGCTTCATCCAGGTTGCGCCCGATAAACACCAGTTCGTTTTTGCGTCGCTCATCGGGCTTCCAGGGACGGTCGGCTTTGCCGTCAAACAGCATGTGAACGCCTTGAAATACGAAGCGCTGATCTTCGCCTGCGATCGTCAGAATCCCTTTCATGCGAAAGATATCGGGTCCCTGAGTCTGCAACAACTTACCGAGCCATTCGTTGAGCTTGTTGCCGTCCAATTCACCTGATTCGACGATCGCCACCGACCCAACGGTTTCATCATGCTCATGTGCCGTTTCGTTTAGAAACTCCGGGTCAATCTCCAGCGCCCGATTCAAGTCAAAGGCACCGATCCCCAATAGGGCATCCATTTCTAGTTCGGCGTTGCGGGTGCGGTAGATTTTAGCAAGAGCATTCATGCCCCGAATCCGCCGCTCCAGTTCATCTAGCTCGGCTGGCGTAACCAGATCAGTTTTGTTCAGCAGCACCACATCGGCAAAGGCGATCTGCTCCTGCGCCTCTTCCGCGTCCCAGTGCTGCCAGATGTGTTTGGCATCCACGACCGTTACCACTGAATCCAGGTTCGTCTGCGCCTGCACATCTTCATCCATGAAAAAAGTTTGAATCACGGGAGCCGGATCAGCCAGCCCCGTTGTTTCAATCACCAAATGATCAAACTTGTCACGCCGCTTCATTAAGTTGCCAATGATGCGAATCAGATCACCCCTCACGGTGCAACAGATGCAACCGTTATTCATCTCAAAAATTTCTTCGTCTGCATTGATAATGAGCTGGTGATCAATGCCCACGTCGCCAAATTCATTGACGATCACCGCGACCTTTTTGCCATGTTCGTGGGTAAGAATGCGATTCAGCAGCGTGGTTTTGCCCGCGCCTAAGTAGCCTGTGAGCAGGGTCACAGGGACGGAATTTGGAATGTTGGCAGCAATCATACACTATGCCTCCACCATAAAGAATGAAAATCATTCTCAAATTATAAGGGAAAGATGGAATTCAGCAAGTGCGATCGCGATCCTTTAGAAGACTGCATAGGGAAGTTTTTTCAGGCTTGGCAGCGATCACCTGCTGATTCACGAGTTGGAAATTTGACATTGCTTGAGCGGTTGTCCGTTGACGAAATGGCTATCAATAATGACAGGCACATCGGCACGAGTCAGATGACCATACAGATAACGATTGGGAAACAGCCACTTCTGTAATTTCAGGCGTACTTTGAGCGGCAACCAGGAGCACGACTGTTGTTGCAGTTGGCATACGAGCGCTATAGCTCCCGCTTCACAACGATCCAGACAGCCCGATGGACGAACTTCTACCCGATCGCCCAACCGTCGCTGCTGAATTTCTGCCTCAAATGCCTGAAAAATTTCTTGTCCCCCACAGTGATAGCAGCATCCTTCCGGATCGTTGGGGTGACGTTGCTTGGTGCAAACAAAGACTCGGTATTTCGATGAACTCATAGCGATTGACAATGTGAGCGATGACTCGTATAACAATATGAGCGATCGCTCAGTTTCTGCAACTCGCATTTATCACCCATCCTCATGCCCCGCAAGACTCCGACAAAACCCCGCAAACTACCGCAGCAAGACCGCTCCAAAGTAACGGTTGATGCCATCCTTGAGGCAACGGCTCACATTTTGATCCAGGAAGGCTATGACAAAGCCAGCACAAATCGGATTGCTGAATTAGCGGGGGTCAGTATTGGTTCGCTCTATCAGTACTTCCCCAATAAGGAGGCTCTGGTGGCGGCACTGATTGAGCAACATGCCCATGAAATGGTGATGCTAGTGCAAACAAAGCTCAGTCCTTTGTTTAATCTGCCGCCTGAAATTGCAATCCCAGCATTGGTGAAAGCTGCGATCGCGGCTCATGCCATCAATCCAACCCTGCATCGGGTACTGAATCACGAAGTTCCCACAGGTCGGCTCCAGCATGTTATACAGGCGGAAGCAAAAATTTCCAGTTTGCTTCAGACCTATCTAGAGCAGTGGCACGATCGCATTCAACCTGAGAACCTGAAATTAACGGTGTTTATCCTGGTGCAAACCGTTGAATCTTTATCTCACACTGCCGTGATTGAGCACCCAGAAGTGTTGCAGGATGGACAACTAGAACAAGAAGTCTCAAAACTGTTGCTGTCTTACCTACTTAAGGTAAATTCTGCCTGGTTAGTATTGACAGGAGGGGCGATCGGATTAGCATCCTACCTCTTGAAAGCTTCTGGTTAGTGCTTGTGTGGCTAGAAGGCAATTTTTAGAATCGGTTGTATATCCGTTTGTAACCATGCTGAAGCTGAATATGCGTATCATTCTGCTTATCTGCCCAAATGAGTATACTATACGAAATTTTTTTGCTTATCTTAGGACTTACGCACTGTACAAAAGGGCTATATCGTGCATTAACGTAAATACTGCGTTTCAGCCTTTGATAAATCCTCATTTTGGGGCTGAGATCCCTGAGTAGGGAGCAAGAAAATCAAGCTCAAAGCGCTGAAAACCATACCTGCTGATTTTGCTTTTCTGTCAATGCGTAAATCCTATATCTATCTAATTGAGACGAGTGAGCGCGATC
>JBBSFA010000628.1:0-3118 GCA_038239185.1 Elainellales cyanobacterium
ACATCATGCAAACCGCCGATAGGCTTTCCAGCCGCCAAACTGAGTAATTTCTTTTTGGTGCTCACAGAGAATGGGTTCTCCCAGAACGCCCAAGACTTCTTTGCCATCCGCTAGCTGAACTTTGCCGATGCACAGTCCTGGGGGTTCACTTAGTAGAAGCTCCACCAGTCCTGCGACTGGAACTGACCAAACTTCTACGGCGATCGCCATTCCGCCTGCTTTGACCCGCATCATTGCCGGATGCACATCGTTGATTGACCAGAGCCGATAGGCGGGAACGGTCGTGGTTTCTTTGACAAAGGTGGCATCGACGTTGAGCAAGTTGGGGTTTAGCTCCAATCCTCGCATCAATGTCCCATTCACGGCTAGAAGCACATCGGTCATATTCCCTCGTTCCGATCACATCGATCGCTCCAATCCTGCCATGACGGCGGCGGCTGTGGCTGTCCAACCCACAATACCACCTTGGGCACGTACCATTTCCAGGGTGGCTTGCTTGAACGCTGGGAAATAGCTTTCGGTACAGTCTTCTACCATCAGACATTCATAGCCGCGATCGTTGGCTTCTCGCATGGTGGTTTGAACGCAAACCTCAGTGGTGACTCCCGTGATCAGTAGATGCGTGATGCCCTTGGCTTGTAAATGCTGCTGGAGATCGGTGTTGTAAAACGCGCCTTTCCCTGGCTTAGGAATCAGGATTTCACCCAGCAGTGGCTCTAGCTCTGGAATGATGCCGTTGCCGGGTTCACCTTGGATGAGAATCCGACCCATGCCGCCTTTATCGCCAATTTTAAGATCGCTGTTGCCGCGCTTCAGCTTGGCGGGTGGACAGTTGGAGAGATCGGGCGCGTGACATTCGATCGTATGAAAAATTGGCAGTTGGTGCGATCGAAAAACTCCCAAAAGCTGTTTCAGCGTGGGCACGATCGCCTGTAGCCGCAGGACATCATTGCCCAGCGTATCGCCAAATCCGCCAGCCTCCATAAAATCGCGCTGCATGTCGATGATCACCAGCGCTAAGTGATTCAAATCGCTGGGCAATTCGTAATCGTAAGGGAGAGCGGCGATCGCGCTCTTGGTTTGAACCTCGCTCATTTTTAGTGCCCTGCCATACTGTGGCTGATTTCTTTGAAGTCGGCAGACTCGATCGCGCTTTCGTAGGCAAATTTGCCGCCGCTGATCACGATGAGGCGATCGGACAGCTTCAGCAGTTCATCTAAATCTTCACTAACCAGCAGCACTGCTACGCCTCGGTTCCGCGCTTCAATGATTTGACCGTGGATAAACTCAACGGCGTTGAAGTCTAGCCCGAAGCAAGGATTGGCGGCAATCAGCAAATTGATGTGATCCTCTGAAAGCTCACGCGCCAGCACTGCCCGCTGGACATTGCCGCCTGAGAGGTTGCTGATCGGGGTTTCGTCGGATGGCGTTTTGACGGAAAACCGTTGGATCAAGCCCTGTGCCGCTTGGCGAATGGCTTTGAGGATTAGCAGAATTCCTTTGGCTTGAGGGGGGCGATCGAATGTTCGCAGAGCCATGTTTTCCGCGACGCTCATGTGGGGGACGCAGGCATTTCGCAGCGGCTCCTCTGGCAGAGCAAATACTTTGTGTTTGAACATCTCGGCGCGAGTGGCTCCGTAGGGTGCGCCGTTGACTCGGACTTGACCAGACGTGGGCGATCGCTGTCCTGCCAGCACTTCGACCAGCTCTTTCTGTCCGTTGCCCGAAATCCCGGCAATCCCCACCACTTCGCCGCTATACACCGTTAGGTTGATGCCGCCGACTGCCTCTAAGCCGTTGTCTTTATCGGCATGGAGATCGCGAATTTCCAGCACGGGATTTGGCTCAAGCTGCGCGACTTTAGAAACGGGCTGCGGTTCGCGGCGTTCGCCCATCATCATTTCTGCCATGTCGGCGATCGGCAAGTCTTTCACCGAGCCGCTGCCTGCGAACTTGCCCTTGCGGAGAATCGTGACTTCATCGGCAAAGGCGGTGACTTCACGGAATTTATGGGTGATGATCATCACGCTTAACTTGCCAGCGGTCACCTGCTGCCGAATTAGCCCCAGCACCTCATTGGCTTCGTCGGGGGTCAGCACCGAAGTCGGCTCGTCTAGAATCAAGATTTTGCTTTTGAGATAGAGCTGCTTCAGGATCTCCAGCTTTTGCTTTTGTCCGGCGGCCAACTGCGAAATCGGCGTATCCAGCGGCACTTGAAACGGTGCGATCGCCATAAACTCTTTGAGGCGATCGGTTTCCTCTTTCCAGTTGATCAGCGTCGGGCTATCAATCCGCGACAGTACCAGGTTTTCTGCGACCGTCATCGCCGGAACCGAGGTGAAATGCTGGTAGACCATGCCGATGCCGTAACGCTGGGCATCACGAGGGCTAGCAATTTCGCGGGCGTGGCTGTTGATCCGCACCTCGCCGCGATCGGCTGTGTAGAACCCCATGATGCACTTGACCAGCGTACTTTTGCCTGCGCCATTCTCGCCCAGCAAGGCGTGAAACGTGCCGGGTTTCAGCCGCAGGGATACATCATCCAATGCTACCAGTTTGCCAAAGTGTTTGGACATGCCAACGACTTCTAGCTCTGGCGGGGCATCAATTTCGACGATCGGCTCGTGGATAGCAAGGGAGGTCATAGGTTAAAAGAAGAAGTAAAAGGATATGAGCAATCAAAATAAACTGCGATCGCAAACCTGGAATGCAGCGGTTTACCAATCTTTAATCACTTCAATGACTGCCTCAGAGCTGGCGATCGCGCCAAATACACCGCCCTGCATCGTCACCATCTTGAGGGCAGCTAAGTGATTGTCGTGATCGGTGGCGGCGGTGCAGTCGGTCAGCAGCAGGCATTCGTAGCCGCGATCGTTGGCATCTCGCATGGTGGTGTGGACACAGACATCGGTGGTGATGCCTGCCAGCAGGATATTTTGAATGCCTTTGCTTTTCAGCAGTAGGTCTAGATCGGTGGCATAGAAAGAGCCTTTGCCCGGTTTGTCGATAATTGGCTCTCCTAGCAGCGGGGCTAGCTCCTCGATGATCTCCCAGCCCGGTTCGCCGCGCACCAAAATTTTGCCGCAGGGTCCCGGATCGCCAATGCCTGCCCCAATCT
>JBBSFA010000629.1:0-3116 GCA_038239185.1 Elainellales cyanobacterium
AGCTTTGACCTGTGCGTCAAGCTGGTGGTGGAGCTAGTGGCTTTTTGCCAGATTAACGGTATCCCAGGCGACAGCATTGGCGACTTTTTGGCAGCTTTGGGCGACTATGGCGGCGAGTCCTTGATGCGGATGGCGGCATTGGTCTGCTTTGATGGATTAATTCCGCTGGGTCCCGATTTTGCCAATAAGGGACTGAACGCGCTGAAAGGGTCTTCTGCCTCCGACTTGGACAACAACAAAACCTTCAAGGGCGTTCGTGAGCTGATTCCGGGCGGGAATACGGCGGGTCAGCTTGGTTTTATCACTCAGAGCTTTGAATCGACCAAAGGCTGGATGGATGGCTTTGTTTCCTCAAAAGGGTTAACGCAGGAGTCGGTGGTCGATCATCTGTCGCGATTTGTGGATGTTAGTAAAGACAAGCTGGATTATCTGGGCGCGTTTCTGGATATGACGGTGCATTACTACGAACACACCGGGATTCAAACTTTAGCGCGGCGATTAATTGAGCGATCGGTCGCGGAAATCTAAAGTCTGTTGGTTCTAACGGGACAAATTTTCAGGGGTATGCTCGATCGACAGGAGCATACCCCCAATTTTTGACTACTAATTTTGACTACGGTTCCGAAAATGGCTAGCAGCTTAGCAGATCTCTGATTATTCTTTAGAGATATAGCCTGATACTTCGATATCAAGCTTCAATGCTTCTCTCTGGTCTTGAACTATGCTGTCAACGCTTGACCCTGCCATTTACTATCGGGCGCTTCAAACCAAAGATGCTCGGTTTGATGGGCAGTTTTTTGTGGCGGTGCAAAGTACGCGCATCTATTGCCGTCCCATTTGTACTGCGATTACACCCAAGCCAGAAAACTGCACCTTTTACCCTAGCGCGGCTGCGGCACAGCAGGCAGGATTTCGTCCCTGTTTACGCTGCCGTCCAGAGCTAGCGCCCCATCTCTTTCCCTTTGTTGGGACAGGTAATACCGTATCGCGAGCATTGCGGCTGATTGCCGAAGGAATGCTGGATCACGGTTCTGTGGGGGGATTGGCAACCAAGCTGGGAGTTAGCGATCGCCATCTGCGCCAGTTGTTTGCCCAGCACTTGGGCACTTCCCCCTTAGCCGTTGCCCAAACGCGGCGGCTCCAGTTTGCCAAGCAGTTGATTGATCAAACGCTGATGCTGATGAGCGATGTGGCTACGGCTGCGGGTTTCACCAGTCTGCGTCGCTTCAATGATGCAGTGCAGCAAACCTATGGGCGATCGCCTTCTGAGCTGCGGCGACACAAGGCGACTGCGGCGGCGACTGCCTCAGCTAGCCCCACGATTACGCTCAAGCTGTCCTTCAGTCCGCCCTATGACTGGGCGGCAATGATGCAGTTTTTGATGCCCCGCGCTACGCCCGGAGTCGAGACAGGTAGTCTGACAGGCTATCGGCGGACGATCGCGATCGAAGCCGAGCAGGGCATTGTGGAGCAGGGCATTGTGGAGGTGCGTCCACTGGCGGGACAAAATTACCTGCTTGCTCAGATCTGTTTCCCGCAGGTAGCGCGACTGGGGCAAATTGTGGAGCGATTACGACAGATGTTTGATCTGGATGCGAATGTGGCTGAGATTGCCACCCATTTCCAGGCTGATCCGGTACTGGGAGCGATCGCGCAGCGGCAAGCTGGCTTGCGAATTCCTGGAGCTTGGGAGCCGTTTGAGCTAGCGGTGCGAGCTATTTTAGGACAGCAGATTAGTGTGGGTGCAGCCACAGCTCTGGCAGGTCGATTAGTTCAGGCTTATGGCACACCGCTCAGCCTAGCGGGATGGGCTGAATCAGGGTTGTTTACCTTTCCCAATCCAGAGCGGCTAGTAGCGGCTGATCTGAGTGCGCTAGGCATCCCAGCCGCCAGAGCAAAGGCGATCGCTGCACTGGCGGCAACCGTTGTCCAAACTCCCCAGTTCTTCACCCAGTTTCACAGCCTGGATCAGGCGATTCAAACGCTTTGCCAGCTTCCTGGGATTGGCGAATGGACTGCCCACTATATTGCGCTGCGTGCTCTGCGTGAACCCGATGCCTTCCCGGCGAGTGATTTGGGCTTGCTGCGATCGATGGCGGCTTTGAGTCATCCCGTCACCAAGGCTGGCTTTGCTGCTTACGCCGAAGCTTGGCGACCGTGGCGATCGTATGCAGCACTTCATCTGTGGACGATAGACAGTAGTTTATAAATCGCAAACTATCCCTATGAAAGAACTTTTAGTCGATAAATTCAATTCTGCGATCGGCGAAATTTCGCTAGTGTCTGACGGGTCAATTCTGTGCGCTTTGGATTTTCAAGACTACGAGTCGAGAATGCTTAAGCTGCTGGAAAAGCGATATGGCAGCGTTCGCTTAGTGGCACAGCCCAATTTAGACCTGCGCGATCGCCTTGCTGCCTATCTCGCTGGAGAACTAGCGAGCTTGGATCAGCTTTCTGTCTCGACGGGCGGCACTCTGTTTCAGCAGCAGGTTTGGCAGGCATTGCGATCGATTCCTGTCGGCACGGTGATGACCTACGGCGACCTTGCGAACCGGATCGGCAAACCCACTGCCTGCCGAGCGGTGGGTTTGGCAAACTCGCTGAATCCAGTGGCGATTGTGTTGCCCTGTCATCGGGTAATCGGGGCAAATTCGTCGCTCACGGGCTATGCAGGCGGCTTGGAACGTAAGCGTTGGCTGCTTCAGCATGAGGGCGTTGCGCTTTGAACGAGAGCGCTAGTGGCAGCCTAGAGAGTCGCGCGTTTTGACCCCTGTCACCGGATTCGTGCCATCGGCGTACTTGCAGAGAAGCATCGTTTGTTCGCGATCGAGCATGGCAAAGCTGAAATCCGCGCCGCTAATTTTGGCATTTTTAAAGTTGGTTTTAAGCAGCATGGCAGACTCTAAGATTGCATCGCTGAGATCTGCGCCCGCGAAGGTCGTAATGTAAGCAATCCCGTTGCTGAAATTGATCCCCCGCAAATTCGCGTTGGCCAAATTGGCTCCGTTGAAGACAGCACCGCGTAAGTTCGCACCGCTAAAATTGGCTCCTTTGAGCTTGGCATCGCCAAATTCCGCTCTGACCAAGTCCTGCCCCGAATAGTCTTGAACCACGCC
>JBBSFA010000630.1:0-3114 GCA_038239185.1 Elainellales cyanobacterium
GATCGCGATCAGCAAAGCTGCGAGTCGGTGAACGCCAGCCTGAAGCGTAGCGATCGCTGCGAATCAACGCTTACTTTGCTGCATTAAAGGGCGTTGTTCCCTGAAACGCCCCAGGCGGCGAAGATCCTAGAAACACCTCGCAGATCGGAACACCTGTTGCTGCAACGGTTGAAAAATCGCAAGTATAGGCTCCCAGCAAATTCCCCCGCCAGGTAAACACCCGCACGTTGTAGCCAAAATCTCGCGCCGAAGTGCCAAAGTGGCTCAGAAACGTGTAGCGATCGAAATAGGTCGCCCGACTCCAGGCAAGCTCATCGACCAGTAGCTCCACCCGTGGGGGAGCCGCTTGCGTGCCCGGAAAAGCCACCCAGTAGGTTAACAAATTGCTGCCAAACTGTTTCTGCGCCCACCAAAGGCTAGGAATCGTCAGATTAGAAGATTGATCGATCGTATTGGCGGCAACCACCGATCGATCCGCAGGCACTTGACCCGACCAGAGTTGAGTCACAGTCTGCACATCCAGAGGCAACGTCAGCAACAGCAGCGTAGATTGATCGATCGCCTGAACGGGAGCACTCAAGATCGGCTGAATTGCCGCCGCAGCCACCACCGCCGCAGCGCTAAATCCTGCAAGTCTCGTAGGAGAATTAATCGATCGCCCTAACTTTCTGAACATAACCCTTTCGCGCAAGCAGTGCTTCCATTATGCAGGTAATGGCGCGATCGCTCCGGTTGCCTTTTTGCTAGATTCAGCTATGATTTTCTTAATTGGATATACGCATATTCCGATTGATATGCCGTAGATTAAAAAATCACTAGACTGTCAGGAGACTCCTAATGGCATCTTTAAAACCCTCTTTAAAGTCCGATCGCTTCACGCCCCGCCTGTCAGACGAGCTACTGGAGAGCGATCGTCATCATCAGCATGTCCGCATTCAGATTCGGATTCCTAAGCAGTACCAGCAGGAACCCATTATTTCCAACCTAATCACTCAGCACGGCTTAACCGTCAACATTGCCGCCGCACTCTTGGGAGCGAACGGACGAGAGGACGGCTGGTTTGACCTGGATCTACAGGGCAACCTGGATGAAATCAAAGGGGCTTTGCTCTACCTCAACGATCTAGACTTAGAAATCTGGCACGGTACAGAGGCAGAGAATGAGGGCTGGTAGTTTATCAGTCGGACTTTTTCATAGCGCCTGAAACTGCTGCAACAGCCAAGCGCTGATCTTGCCGTGATTCGTTTGGCGGGTCATCTGTAAAGCCGCTTGCAGCAGCGAGATCTTTAGACCGGGCAAAACGGCTGATTCGCCGAAACTCTTTTAGAGCACTTCTGCCTTGAGCTTCGCGAGGGGCAAGTACAAAACCTTTTGCCAGCTTGCGACATAGGCGCGTTTGCGAAACACATCGTACTGGTTGCGCTCAATCACATTGAGAATGCCGCGATACAGCATCAAAGCCGACCAGACAGGGAAGCGAGCATCTGGACTCAATAGCCCTACTCCACATTCCGCTTCGTAGAAGTATTGACGGGCACGTTTGATCTGAAACCGCATCAGGTCGCGCCAGCGATCGTCTACCACACTGTTAAACAAATCTTTTTCAGAGTAATTAAACCGCTCTAAGTCTTCTTGCGGAATATAAATCCGTCCGCGTCGGGCATCTTCGCCCACATCCCGCAGAATATTTGTGAGCTGGTTGGCAATGCCTAGGGCGATCGCCTTAGGGACTGGATTGAGCTGAGGTTGCGCTTTATCCCAAGGGGCTGTGCCTCGGCTGGCATCTACGCCCATCACAGGGGTGGTCATCAATCCAACCGTGCCAGCCACGCGGTAGCAGTAAAGCTCTAGCTCTTTAAATGTTTCGTAGCGGCTGCGGTAAAGATCCATGCGCTGTCCGGCAATCATGTCGCGGAACGGCTGAATCTCGATCGGGAAGCGTTCTAGAGCATCGACTAGGGCAACATCGACCTCTTCGATCGGCTGTCCGGCAAAGATCGCTTCCAGATTTTCTTCCCACTGATCCAGCGTGGCATTAGTCGTTTCAGCAGAATTTGGACCATCTACTAATTCGTCAGTGCGACGGCACCAAACGTAGATCGCCCAGATTGCCCGGCGCTTTTCCTCGGACATCAGCAGGGTTCCCAGGTAGAACGTCTTGGAGAACTCTGCCGTAATTTGGCGGCAGCGCTCGTAAGAATCTTCCAGGGAAATAGGGGTAGTGGTACGGGGGGAGTCAGGCAATTGCAGCATTACGGTGACGCTGAGGGTTGAACTTCGATGGCTTCGGAGCAATCAGCTATCAGTCATTCTCCTATGGAGCCGCTACAAAACAGCATTTATTAAGCGATCGCGTATCAATTTCTGCCCAATTAATTAAAAAAGGATTAAAAAGCATTAAAAAAGCTGGGCAATCCAGTCAAAAAACTAGGCAAAAATTTGACTTGCGGGCTAATCAGAGAACTAGCTTATCGGCTAACTGATAGGCTGTAAATCTCGCGACGGCAGAGTACTGATGGAAGACTTGCCGATCGCCTCTGCTGCCAGCTTTCCAGACAGGACTGCGCCCTCCATGCTGCCTAAATAGCGCTGCATGGTATAACTTCCTGCCAAAAAGAAATTAGCGATTGGAGTGTCTTGGGTGGGTCGGCAGGCTTGCCGTCCTGGAGTCGCACTATAGACCGATCGCGGCGTTTTTACCACCTTCGACTTGCGGAGCCTCGCCGGATTTTCACCGCAGAGGTGCTGTGGAAACAAGCGCTCTAGCTCTTTCATGGTGGCAGCAATAATCTCCTCATCAGATTTGTCAATCCAGTCCTTCGCCGGAGCTAGCACCAGTTCCAGCATAGACCGATCGGGGTCTTCATAAGCTTTGCAGGTAATGCTCATATCTGCATAGACGCTGAGCAAATCCGATCGCGAGAACAAAAGCTGGTCAATATCGGTCAGCTTGCGATCGAACCATAAGTGCAGGTTAATCACAGGAACCCCTTCCAAGCCCTCCATCTTCTGGAAGAACTCAAGCTGCTGCCAAGCTGGGGGCATCAACACCTTCATGACATCCACCGACATGGCAGAAACATAGGCATCCGCCGTCAGAACCTCGTCCGGTGC
>JBBSFA010000631.1:0-3111 GCA_038239185.1 Elainellales cyanobacterium
GGTAGTATCGACGATCGTGCAATGGCGATCGTTTAGGAGCTGCATTTCCTGGACGCTAGCGCCAAACGCAGGCAAAATTACCACATCGCCCTCTGCGACGACTGTAAAGTCTTTGATCCCAGCTTCTACGGAAATAAAGCCGACCTGCATGTCTCGCAAGCGCTGATTTACCGAAGGATTATGGATAATCTCATTGGTGATCCAGATCCGTTCGGTCGGGAAATGCTGGCGCGTCTCATACGCCATCGCGACCGCCCGTTCTACCCCCCAGCAGAAGCCAAACGCCTCCGCGAGGTGAATCGTGACATTGCCGCGCTGTAGCCTGTAGTGATTCTCCCGAATCTGCTGAATCAGGCTGCTCTGATACTCCGACTGCATTTGATCCGAGACAGATTTCTCATGTCCAAAGCCCTTCCGGTGATAGTGGTCAGAGCTGTTGAGCGATCGCTTAAAGGCTTTAGTATCCATGCTGGCTTGTTCAGTCACACTAGTTACACCACGGGATCAATTCCCGCTACGTTCAGCCTACCAAGATCGACGCATTTTTGTGACCTAGCTTGTGACCTTACTCTTTTTTGCCTTCACTCTTTCTTGCCTTCACTCTTTTTTATAGGCTGGCTCCAAAACCTCGCGGCTATAAACCTGAAGGGCAATGCTCCAGATCTGATAGCCTTGGGCATTGAGGTGTAAGCCATCGGTGCTCAGCTCAGTGCGGAGATCGCCCTGAGCATCGGTAAACAGCGGATAGAGATCCAAAAAGTAAACGTTCTCTTGCTGGGCGATCGCCTCTAGCTCGCGGTTGAGATCCCGGATGCGGCTTTCGGAGATGGCGCGGAGGCGATCGCGTCCTTCCCAGGTTGCCTTGGTGCCGGCGTGAGGCAGGATAGATTGCAGCACAATCTGCGCCTTGGGATGAGTTTCTTTGAGCGATCGGACAATTTCCTGTTGATTTGCCAGCAGTGTGTCCTCGCTCACCCCTTTAATCAAGTCGTTGATCCCAATCATCACAAAAATGGTTTCGGGCTTCGTCTGATCAAATAAGTCAAGCCGTTTGAGCAACCCCGCGCTAGTTTCGCCAGAAATACCCTGGTTGAGCCAGTGGCGCTGCTGGGGCAAGAGCGTTTGCGGAAACCAAAGACTGATGGAATCACCCGCCAGGATGCTGAGGTGGGTGGGCTTTTGGTCAGATGTCACTTTCGCTTCTTGCGCCAGTAAGTCTACCCACTGCTGGTAGGTAAGCTGGTGTCGGATACCCGGTTCGCTGGCAGCCAAGACACCCGGCGTTGCCGTTGCGACTTCGGCATTGTTGCCTTCAGCATTTCCGTTAGCAGTATTAAACTTAGCGGTAGGGCTAACAGAGGAGCCAAAGCTGCGCCCCAGCAGCAGAACTACGGCGATTGTCAATACACCATTTCCTGCCAGCGACCAGAATACCCAGCGGGGCAACAGCCGCAACCGCAGCACCGCAGGCGAAAACTTAAAAAATTGCTTTGCCGATCGGAAGCGGCGATCGCGGCTGCGACGAAAAGCCCGATCCTCGATCCGTCCGATGGTGCGCTGAATCGGATCTGCCGCCGCATCTGCTTGGGTGCGCTCGCGCTTATTGCGTACTAGTCCAAAGCCCATCGCCCAAAACCTACTAAAGTTGACCCGCCGTTTTGACACCGCCAATCATAACCCGAACTTTTCGATCTGCGGCAAAGCTAATTTGCAAAACAGATGATCTCCTCAAGCGGCATCCCTTCCGGTTACGTCCTGCAACTAGAGGATTTTTATTCCTGGATGGGAATACTAGCGAAATATTGGACTTGCTGATACTTGCGATCTCGCAAATTGGAGATCTTGAAGCGAGGTTGCAGTCTAGCAATATTGACAGTGCTAGCAATATTGACAGTGATTGATCAGGAGCGAAGAGATGTTTGATCAGGAGCGAAGAGATGTTTAAAGTTGTCGTCACTCATAGCGATGACCCCCGACTCCCAATTTGCGGTTGACGAAATTTTGGAGCAGTGTCTTGCCGAGCTAGCCGGGATTGTCCCCCAAGCCGGAATTTTATTTGCCGCCATTTATTTTGACCATGCGCTGATTCTCGCTCAAATCCATCAGAGGTTTCCAGAACTGAAGCTGATTGGCTGTACCACCGATGGAGAGATCTCTTCCAAATTAGGCTTTCAGCAAGACTCACTGACCCTGATGCTGTTTTCTGCGGATACTGTCAAAATTTCTGCGGGTCTGGGGCAGGGAGCGCAACACGATCCATTTGCCGCCGCTCAACAGGCTGTACAGCAGGCAACTGCTAATATGACTATCACCTCTCAACTGTGTATCGCCTTACCTGCAAGCTACACAGCCGATGGTTCAACGACTAATGGGGGCGATCTTTTAACTAGGTTAGAACTAGCTCTAGGAAAAAAAGTGCCGATCGTGGGTGGGACTGCTGGCGATCAGTATCAGTTTAAGAAAACGTATCAGTTCTTTCGGAATCAAGTCTTAACCGATGCCTTACCGATCTTGATCTTCTTACCGATCTTGATCTTCTCTGGCGAGATTCAATTTTTCTATGGCATCGCCTGCGGTTGGACTCCGATCGGACGGAAGAGCATCATCACAAAATCCCAGGGCACTGCGCTCTATGAAATTGATGGAAAACCAGCGCTAGAGTTTTATCAGCGCTATCTCGGAGATCGCCCCCCCATCGCAGAAAATCCCCTTGCTGTATACGAGGGCGAAAGCGATCGCTATTACATGCGAGTCCCTAATATTTACGATCAAGAGTCTGGCACTATTAATTTCTTGGGAAATGTTCCAGAGCAAGCTACGGTGCAAATCACCGATATCAATCGGGATAAGGTGATTCAGGCAGCGGAGACTTCATTCAACAATGCTTTAGCCAACTACCCAGGCGGGCAGCCTCAAGCCGTTTTGCTCTTTTCCTGCTGCTGTCGGCGGTGGCTGCTTGGCACTCGCGTCAAAGAAGAGTATCAACTGGTAAGAGATGCTTTCTCAACGGCTTTACCAATCTGCGGATTCTATACCTATGGTGAATTCGCTCCCCTAGAGCCACAAGGCTCAACTTATTATCATCAAGAAACATTTGTGACTTTGCTATTA
>JBBSFA010000632.1:0-3107 GCA_038239185.1 Elainellales cyanobacterium
CAAAGCTCACCCAGAGTTATCCTCAAAGCAACTCCAACAGGTCAAAGATCACCTCCACTCAATTCTTAGCGCCCCCTCCTTAGGAAGTTAGAAAAAATAACTTAGTCAATAGAACCATTCAAAGTTCGTGGTTTAATTCGATAATTCCACTCCCCATGAAATTCATCACGTTCTATCGCAATCGAAGCAAACTCATCTGCAAGAATCTCAATTCCCGTTTCGTAGATTTGTTCATCGAGTTGAGCGTGAACTTTTAATCCAGTTTGAGTCGTGGTTTGACTGATCAAATTCACCACCATCTGTCTACTGGTTAAGGGCTGTCCCCGCCAGCTTTGAGAAATTTGACTAAATAAGCGATGCTCAATCTTGTTCCACTTGCTGGTTCCAGGTGGGAAGTGACAAATCTCAAACGTTAACCCAAGCTCATCGGCTAACAGTTGCAATTCGGCTTTCCACAAGCGACTGCGGTAATCATTGCTGCCGCCGCAATCGGCTGTAATCAACAAATGAGTCGCTTGAGCATACAACGCTTGCCCCATCTCCTCCCACCATCGCCGGATCGTCTCGACCGCAAATTCAGCCGTGTTGTGACTGATGCCCACACTCACCCAGCCTTGGTTAAAGCAAAGATCATACACTCCGTCAGGAATCACTTTGCCCAACTTTGGATTGACGAAGTCGTAGGTGTTCACCGGTCGGGGTTGCCCTTTCGGTCGCCATTCGCTGCCGTTTTGATAAAACTCCCCAATCAACTCCCGCTTTTTAGCATCGACTGAAATCACCGGCTGTCCGGCTTGCTGCTGAGTTTTGACCCGTTGGGCAATGTGCTTAAATTGGGCATCTCGATCCGGGTGTTCGCTGCCCTCTAGGGTTTTGCGGTTTGATTGCAGACTATAGCCCATCTCTTTAAGTAACGTCTGAACGGTTCTCGAACTGAGCAGATATCCCTGCTGTTGAAGCTCTCTTGCCAGTTTCTCGCTACTCTTGGTACTCCAGCGCAAGGGCGATTCTGGATCTCCTCGACTCCCCGGTTCAATCAGACTCTCTAATGCCACCCCAATTCCCTCGTGCTTCTGTTCAACCCGTTTGCGCCCTCCCCCACTCCGTCGCACCTGATCGAGCGTAGGGACAACTTGTCCTTCCTCCTGCCATTGTGTCAGTTCCTTTAACCCACTGCGAATGGTATCGCGAGACATCCCTGTCGCGACTGCGACTCGACTCACCCCACCCCACCCGATGGCATTCGCTTCTACAGCAGCCCAAATTCGCCGACTTCGCTCATCTAGATATGGAGTGATGAACTCGTACTTCTTCGCGAGAATTGCTATTGTTTCATCGATTTCAGCTTGGGGCATGGGGCAACACTTCAGAGCGGTTATTAAAGAGCATCGCTCAAAACTGCTGAATTGACTAAGTTATTTTTTCGGGACTCCATAGATGAATTCTATGACGATCCCCAACAAGGCTATGAATTTGGATTTGAACACGCGGATGAAGCTGTCGTTCAAAGATTTCAAGGACGTCCTGAAACTTTGCTGACGCTTTGTCCTTCAGGAACAACTCTGGAAGCAGTTTCTCAATTTTTAGAGCTTTGTAGAGGAAGGGACACAGATTATTTAGGAAACTCTGCACCTTATCATTTAGCAGAATTGTTAAATATCAATCAAGATAGAGCCATACTAGGATTTCACAGTTTCGAGGCAGATGAATTGAAAGCATTAGGGGAAATAGAGGACGCTGAAGATTTTGTTCACGTAGTCAATGAGGAGAGTGACTTTCGCTGACTTGAGGCATCGCAATTCAGGTCTACTTCCATTCGCCCTTTGAACGCACCATAAGTCGCGTTAGGAGCCTTACAAAAATAACTTGAGCAACTTCTAAAACAAGTTGCCTGCCTACAAGGCTTCCCAGGCTCTGGCAGTGCAATTTAAATTTGTAAGTATCCTTAGGTGGCGTTAGGTCGCAGTTCAGAATCGTACCCACAAATACAGCCCTATTATCGATCGCACCTGAAATCATGGTTCAGGTTATCAAACTCGATGCCCTGCTACCGCAGTTTGGCAATTAGTGCTTCATGTTGCTGTCGTTCTTGCTCAAGTTATCGATCGCCGCCGTGCTGGGCGATAGGAGTGCAACGATGACATCGGGATCGCGCCCTTCTTCCTCGCAGACCACCCAGCCTTGCCATTCCCGATTCGCATTCACATCTAACGCCACAAAAAAATGGCTGCGGCTGTAATAGGCGAATATATTGCCATTGGCGAAATAATCAGTGCGATCGCCCATGGCTTGAGGAGGCGATCGGAATAAGCCTACAGGTGATTACTATATATATTGATGACCTTTCTAAGCAACATGGGACAATTAGGATCTTGAAATTGCGAATTAGCATTGCATCCTGAATTGGCTGTCATGAGCGAACTCGACCAACAACTGCGACAGTTAGTCAAACAAGCCTGTAGCCATCCTCCAGGCAGTCCCGTCCGGCAGCGAAGCCTCACCCAAGTCATCCGCCTCTGTGCTGGCAAGCTCTGGCGAGACAGCGCCGTTTACTATCCAGATGCCCTTCAGCAGACCTGGGTCTATTTTTGTCAAAACGTTTGTGAAGCGACCACGGGCGATCGCTACGATCCCGATCGCAGCAGCGTTTCCACCTGGCTCAATTCCTACCTGCGGCGGCGACTGCAAGACTTTTCGATCGATGCCCAAAAGCAGCAAGCCACCAGAGTCACGGGCTTAGCGCGTAGTTCGCGATCGGGCGAAACAGGCGATGTGATCGACCCGGTTGAGATGCTGCCTGCCGAGCCAGATGTGCCACCGATTCTGCAAGAGGTCAGAGATTGGGCGATCGCAGACCCCACAGATGAGCTAAAAGCCGTCCATATTGAAGGACATGCTGAAATTACCTGCCAGCTTTTGATTTTGCGCCGACTGCCGCCAGAGACAGGCTGGAAGCAGCTTTCAGCCGAGTTGGGGCTGTCTGTTTCTACGCTGAGCAGCTTTTATCAGCGACAATGTTTGCCGCGTTTGCGTAAATTTGGTCAATCGGAGGGATATCTATAAAGCGATCGGGGAAGCATCGGGTTTGAGTCTGCCAGCGACACTTC
>JBBSFA010000633.1:0-3106 GCA_038239185.1 Elainellales cyanobacterium
CTGCGGCATTGACAGGCGCTGAGCCGCTTGCTGAATCGATTGGAAACTGGGTAGATGAATCGAGAGCTGAATTCGCTGCTTTGACTGCGATTTTAGCGCCGCCAGCGCTTCATCCGCAGTCTGGTAGCGATCGCTGGCTCGACTCCGCACCAGTCGTTCCAAAACCGTAATCAACCGGGGGTCAAGGGTTTGTTTTTTTAAGCAAGTCTGCCATTCTAGTTCGCCTGAAATCGGATCGATTTGAAACTGCTGAGGCTCAACCTGGGTGAGCAGGTGAATCACAGACATGCCTAACCCGTATAAATCGCTGCTGTACTGGGAGGCTCCGGCTTCCTGTTCAGTTGGCATATAGCCCGGTGTGCCGATCGACAATACGGTTTCTTCAGAAGCAGAATGCGTCTCCCCAGCACCTGAAAAACAAGCTTCCTCAAGACAAGCCCCCTCAAGGCAAGCCGCCCCAAAATCGATCAGAATGATCTGGCCATCCCGGCGGCGACGCATCAAATTGCTCGGCTTGATATCGCGGTGGATCATCTGCTGAGAATGGATATAGCTCAGAGTGGGCAAAACTTTCTTCAAGAGGTCGATCGCTTCTCTTGAATCAATACTTTTCCCTTGAGCAATCCAATCTCCTAAGTTTTCACCTTCAATATATTCTTGGATCTGGTAATGCGGATCTTGGCAATAGGCTAACAGACCTGGGATTCGATCGCACTGCCGTCCCAAGCGATCCAGAATGCGGGCTTCTGTTTCAAACAGCGTTTGTGCAGTTTCCAGCGAAAGCGTGCTGCTAGTTCCTACTTCAAGGCGTTTAAGAACACAAAGGGGATGATGCGGTAGATACTTATCGCGAGCCAAATAGGTTTCACTAAATCCACCCCCTCCCAATCGTTCTAGAATCAAATATCTTCCTGTTAGAAGTTGTCCAATCATTGATTACAACCCAATTCTCAGTGCAGTTTGCTGATCGATCTCAGGGATGGGTGCGTCAAAGCAGCATCGCTTCTACAGACCTATTCCTTAGACAAACTCACCAGTCAGAGCAATGGCGCTTTTTTCAAGCCCGTTGCGCTGATATGAAGACAGCCTAAATTAAGTCCCTAAATTCAATCCCCAAGATCCAATCAAGGATTGAACATCCGATTTTCATTAGAGTGCGTATTACAAATATTGAGACCTCGAAGCCCGCTTGACTTGAAGGTAGGTGACACCCAGTCTCATTCTTCAACCGCTGCCATAGAGTAAGTCCAATGACAGCCTTCAACCGATCGCCAACCCTATACCGATCGAGGTAGATAATCGCTATCCCATATTTGTAGCACAGACAAAACCAAAATGTTAATTAATTGGAACTAGTTTGCCAAATGGCGTTCTAATTAATTAGTATTTTGCTAGACAGCGTTGTCTTGGGTTCAACGCAGAAAGACTCTGAAAACAGGTTTAAGGAACCAATCCACGAACCTTTTCGTCATCTTCGTCAACTCTTGCCCAAGTTTTGCCCAAGATTAGCTGGCTGGCTTTGAACAATTTTTCGATAAGGGGTTACCCCCTCCGGAAACATTGATATAAAATGATATTACCCTGAGTTGCAAGCATTATGATAGTGAATGCGATCGGTTGGGTGCTTGTGTATCCTTTAGTTCCCCTGTTTGTGTGTTCCCATGGATAGTAATGTTTCCGCCTCTGATATTGATGAGAGGTTAGTTCTGCCTGCTTGCAAGCAGATATCTGGGCGAAAGACTAAGACAGTCACGAGTGCTTTTGGTCACACTGAATTTGGACAAGCTGGGCTTAACCGCACCGAGCTTTTAACCGACGCTGCTATTAACAGTAATCTCGCACCGTATCCAGAAGTGCTAGACCAAGTGGGTCAGCTTGAAGTCACCGCTCAGGTTGCTTTAATCCATCGGTTAATCAGTCAGCTTGAGACCCAGCAGATTCAAACCATTTTGGAGTTTGGACAACAGGAAGTGATGGAGCGGCGGCGGGATGCAACCGCGCTTGCTGAAAGTCGCCAAACCCGGCTTCTGCTCAAAAAAGACTATAGCTATCAGAACCAAGGGCTGAGTGAGCCAACGCAATACTACGTCTATCTGAGACGGCGCAGTCCAAAGCTCGATCGCTACATCGGTACCTTGTTCTACATTCCCCAAGGCTGCGCGCTGTCTTACTCTCCCAATGCAGAAGGACAAATCAGCTTTAACGCTCCCGACAATGTCTTTCAGCTTCAGGATACTCAACACCCAGAAGCAACCCAGATTGTCCGGCTGGTGAGCTTGGAGCCGCCGCCGCCTAACTATACGTTTACCAAGCAGCAGAACGATACGCCGGACATTTCTCTGCGGCTGGAATATCTTGATTCAATCACCCATCAGCCCATTGCAGAAGAGGTTTATCTTTTCCCAAGCTGCATGTATGAGGGCGGTAAGCTCGATCGCTATCGCTGGCAGGTGTCGCGTTTAACCCTGCCTACTGAAGCGCATCAGCCCGATTTCAAAGTGAATTTACCTGCAAACTTGCATGTGGCTTCAGAGTTCGCTCGTTCTACAAAGCCGCGATCGCAAACAACCCGGTTAGATAAAGCATCCCCTAAAACCGCTAGTCCAGTCGCCAGTAAAATTTCAGATAAAGCGGCAGTGCGATCGGCGCGGGAAGTTCCCTCATCTCCAGTGTCAGCTCGGCGCGTGCTTGAACTACCGCCTAACGCCAGTTCTACCTTCTACTTATCGAACCGCTGTGATGCAGCTGCTATCCTGGAGCGAATGCGCCTTTGGGTGGCTTGGAGCGAAAAGGCGATGCCGCAGTCGCGCTGGGAGCTTGTGCAAAATGGCATGACTTATACGTTGAGCAACGTCAGCTTTAAGCGGAACATCCTGAATTTTTCCCTCGATCGCGCCTCAATTACGCTGAACAACTCGCTGCCTGTGCTGGTGAAGTGGTTCCATGATTTAGGGTTAGCAGTGTCTCAGGGGCAAAGGAAGTATAATCCCGCACAGCTCAAGCTGGCTCAACAGCTTTTTGTCGAGATGAGCCTTCCCCAGGATAACCCACTGATCGCGCTTGAAAAGCTATTTGGGATTAAGTTTTCCAAAACTTCACTTTATAA
>JBBSFA010000634.1:0-3104 GCA_038239185.1 Elainellales cyanobacterium
AATGTGATCTCCTAGCAGCGAGCCTTCCGTTTGGGAAAGCTGGGTCAGAAAAGAGCCAACCTCTAGATCGGAGTTAATGCACTCTTCCACCCGGCGGAAGAACTTCAGGACAAAGCGATCGCCATAGGCTGCGAGCGTGTTACTGCCCTCATGACGCAACAGGTGAGGTTCCAGCGAGATTTGTGTCTGAGTCACCGCAGATTGGTGAGCGGGTTCAGTGTCCTGCCAAAGCTTGCGGAACAGGTTCGTTTGGGTCACGGAAAGTTCACCCTTATTGCCCTTAAAGCGCGACTTTCGGACGATCGCTTCGAGAGAGAGCGCCAGAAACTCTTTATCAACCAGCGCATCAAACAAAATGCCCATGCTGTTTTTGCCTTGCAGACAAACAATTGCCGCGTCCTCATAAGGGTTAGAGGAACTGTTGGCATCAATCCCTTCGGCGTAAGCGATCGGCATCGCATACGTGTCTTGAATCCCCTCGGTATATTCCACCCGAATCAGGACTAGAGTGTAGACATTAGGAACCGTAGATACCCCAGACGGATTAGGAGCAGGTGGACTAGAACTGCGGGTTTGCGTTGCCAGTTCAATCGGGATAATATCTTGGATATATACGGTCTGAATCACTCTGCCGCGACTGTCAAACCAACGGCAGCGTTGCAGATAGTCAGGGAGCAGCATCTCCAGTGATTTCTTGACCTCAGCGCGGGCGTAGAGATCATCCTGCCAGCGATCGCCCACGGGAATTGTCGAGAGCTGCCTTGGCGTTGCGGCACTCAGGCTGCTGGGCTGCTGCTGTAGCGTGAACCAATAGAACGAATGAGGTCCTGCGCTGAGAAAATAGGGCATTTCACCGATCGTGGGGAAAGAAGTGCGCCCAAAAATTTCAACGGGAGTCGCGCCTTTAAATGCCGTCAGATCTAGCTCAACTGCCTGCACAAATCGGGAGAGATTTGCCACCACCAGAATATGCTCACCGTCATAGGTGCGAATAAAAGCCATGACTTTGCGGTTTTCTGGATAGAGCAGCTCAAAGGTACCGCGCCCAAATGCTTTGTAACGACTGCGAATGGCAATCAGTCGCTTCATCCACCACCACAGCGAGTTGGGATTAGAGCGCTGCGCCTCCACGTTGACGGTTTCGTGATGGTATTCCGGATCAACGATCGTCGGCAGAAATAGCTTTTGCGGATTGGCGCGGCTGAAGCCAGCGTTGCGATCGGCGCTCCACTGCATCGGAGTCCGTACCCCGTTGCGATCGCCCAGATAGAAATTGTCGCCCATGCCGATCTCGTCGCCGTAGTACAGCACGGGCGTTCCGGGCAGGGACAGCAACAGACTGTTGAGCAATTCAATCCGCCGACGGTTGTTCCCCAAGAGCGGTGCTAATCGCCGCCGAATTCCCAAATTGATTCTCGCCTGTGGATCTTGAGCGTATACCCGATACATGTAGTCCCGATCTTCATCGCTAACCATTTCCAGGGTCAACTCATCATGGTTCCGCAAAAACAGCGCCCACTGGCAGTTGTCAGGGATTTGCGGGGTCTGTTGCAGGATGTCTAGAATCGGGAAGCTATCCTCCATTTGCAGCGACATGAACAGGCGCGGCATCAGCGGAAAGTGAAAATTCATGTGGCACTCATTGCCCTGCCCGTAGTAGGCAGCGGCATCTTCTGGCCATTGGTTTGCCTCGGCTAGCAGCATCCGATTCGGGAAGTGTGTATCCACATGGGTGCGGAGCTTCTGCAAAAAGGTGTGGGTTCTCGCCAAGTTCTCGCAGTTGGTGCCTTCCTGCTCGTAGAGATAGGGAACCGCATCCATCCGCAGTCCATCTACGCCCATCTCTAGCCAGAAATCAACGACATCAAAAATGGCTTTTTGCAGCTCTGGATGCTCAAAGTTGAGGTCGGGCTGGTGCGAGTAGAAGCGATGCCAGTAGTAAGCCTGCGCGACGGGGTCCCAAGACCAGTTCGAGGTTTCAAAGTCTTTGAAGATGATCCGCACCCCTTTGTATTTGTCGGGCGAATCACTCCATACATAAAAATCGCGATCGCTGCTGCCAGGGAGAGCTTTGCGCGCCCGCTGAAACCAGGGATGCTGATCGGAGGTGTGATTCACAATCAGCTCAATAATTACCCGAATGCCGCGCTGGTGGGCGGCATCTAGAAAGGTATGGAAGTCTTCTAGATTGCCATAGATCGGATTGACAGTGATGTAGTCGGCAATATCGTAGCCGTCATCTCGCAGCGGTGAGGGGAAAAAGGGCAAGATCCAGATTGCAGTGACACCCAAATCTTGAATGTAGTCCAGTTTTTCAGTCAGTCCGCGAAAGTCGCCAATGCCGTCTGCGTCGCTGTCGGCAAAAGCTTTGACGGGGACTTCGTAAATGATGGCATCTTTAAACCACAGCGGATCATCGTTTAGGGTTGGCTTTTGCATGGGTTCTGTCACTTAGTGTCTGGACTGAGCGGTTTAGGGCGGGGTTTAGTTGATTCGTCAGAACTTTAAATCTGTGACCTGTGAGAAAAGGTCAAATAAAAGCCGTCAAGTAAAACAGTTTAAATATGGGGCAACGTCTTCCAGTTTTGCAGAAACGATCGCCTTTGGGAAATGAGTTGCAGCCCAAGCTGACTTGAAGCAATTAGCATTCCCATAAAGCAGAGCAAATGATACACAGCGACCCAATTATTAATGTTCTGACCGCTCATTATTCTAGAGAACCCCCTGTCTGTCTGGTCGATCGAGGCAATGACCTTCACTCTAGCTTTGCAAATGAATGAGATTTGTCATCTCCACAAAGACTGATTAATATCACTAGGAAGACTGATTGAGATCACAGTAAAGGCTCATTGACATTGAAGCAGGAAAATAAATTAGGATAATTCCGTGAATTGAATTGCTGATGTCATTTGCTGTTTTAGAGCTTGACTACTTCCACAAATATTTCGCAGAGATAAAATGTTCGCTAAGAAGGTAGACAGAATACTGAGTCTTGGACTGTCTTGATCTCTGATGGGCGATCGCCTATTCTCTGCTTTAGCCTACTGTGTACACACAAGTCTTTGCTCGATCGTTCAACGTTGCCTAGCCCCCTAAATCCCCCA
>JBBSFA010000635.1:0-3096 GCA_038239185.1 Elainellales cyanobacterium
GGTAGCACCTGCGGAATCCGAATCACCTCTTGGATGCCATCAAATTTTTTAGAGGCTGAATTATAGTGAACCACTTGGTAATCTTCGCTGGGACAAGGCGAATCCCCAGGGCAGGCTTTTGGTAAATCTTGGCTATTTCCAGCGCTGCCTAAAATTTTGACCAAGCCATAGAATTGCCCGGTCACCTGAGTCGGTTCTGCTGTAATTTGCAGAACAGGCGATTTGGCATCGATCGCCAGAGCCGATCGCGTATTTGACGAGGGATTTGATGTAATCACTTTTACAGATCCCAAGGCAACCACCACATCATCTTTCGGTCGTGCGCCCGCTAGCGACTGAAGCGACCCCACCTTCGATCGTCCATTCAGCCGCGAGGGATGAAGATTTCCGGTACGCTGGCTTTCGATCGTTTCTGCGGTGAAATGGACATCTCGCAGGGTAGGCTTGATCTTCAGAGCAGTGTCTTTGCTCCACTCTAGCCGAACCACTTTGCCGATCAAAGCCTGCGATTCCGGGGGCGCATTGTAAACTTCAAACCCTATCCAATCGCCCGGTCGATCGCTGATATCTTTAGCAGAAGGTAAAATCAACCGACCGAGCCAGGGTGCAAGGGGCTGATAATGCTGACGATTAATCACCTGCTGCGGATAGTAATCCAGATGATTAAACTCTGACTGCTGAGCGATCGCATAGCGGCTGACTTGATCGGGGGGGCGATCGGCAGGGCGACACATCGTCAGCAATCCGACGATTAACCCCAGCACAATCAAAAAGTTGAGCGTCCCATTGCGTCGTCTGCTCCGTCGCTTCCTGCGCCGCTGACCCCAAAACTGTGCCATATGCTTCTCGCCCCACTTTTCTAATCGACGTTGCTAGCTCTAATCGACGTTGCTAGCTCCAGCAATGTCCGTTATCCAACCGTCAAAACTCAACCGTTTCAGACTCAACTCCCTGCCAATTGCACTGCATGTTAACATCAGGATGCTTAAAAGGATGTCAAAAATTTGTTAGGTTCAGTGCTAAAAGCAAAAAACAGGAGCCGGATGAGGAGTCAAACGAAATGACCGCGATCGCCGTGATTGACTACGATATGGGCAACCTGCATTCTGCCTGCAAAGGGCTAGAGAATGCTGGAGCCTCCACTCAGATCACCTATAGCGCTAAAGATGTGGAGCGGGCAGATGCCGTCGTGCTGCCCGGAGTCGGCTCGTTTGATCCGGCAATTCAGCATTTGCGATCGCGTGACCTCATCCAGCCGATTAAAGACATCATCGCCAGCGGCAAGCCGTTTTTGGGCATTTGCTTGGGGCTGCAAATTTTGTTCGACGGCAGCGAAGAAGGCACAGAGTCGGGGCTGGGCGTGATTCCCGGCACAGTGCGTCACTTTCAACCAGAGCCAGGACTGACGATTCCTCACATGGGCTGGAACCAGTTGCAGTTGACGCAGCCGCAGCTACCGCTCTGGCGGAGTTTGGCGATCGATCCGTGGGTTTACTTTGTTCACTCTTACTACGCTGCTCCAGCCGATCCACAAATCAACGCCGCCACAATTACCCACGGCAGTCAGACCGTGACCGCAGCGATCGCTCGCGATAACCTGATGGCAATGCAGTTTCACCCCGAAAAGTCTTCGGTCAGCGGACTGCAAATTCTCTCTAACTTTGTGGCGTTGGTGCAGGCACAGAAACCGATCGTTGGAGCTAGCCGATAATCTTACGTTTGCACCATGCGAACTACAACTCATCAATTTTTACGGCATTGCGAACGCTGAAGTTGTGCGACGGCAGATAACCTCGATCGCCCATCCGTTTCATCCGTCACCCATCCGCTGCCACATTTTCGATCGCTAGGAAGCAATTTGGTAAATCGCAGGGCGATATTTTGGCTCAGGAATAGGTTTATGCTCCGCCTCAGCAGTTTCCAACCAGGCGGATTTTGCTTTCAAAACTTCTCGAAGGGCTTCTTCCTCTGTTTCGCCAAAGGCTGAACAATATTTGAGGTCGGGAATATCTGCAATGTAACCTTCGTCTTCTTCACTGTAAAAAATGTTGATGTGATAGCTTTTCATTTCTAATTTCATCGATCGCGATCCTCTCGAATCAGTTCGGCGCTGTCGCTAAAGGTACGTCCGGCATATCGAGTCTGGGCACGATCGATCGCGGCTCTGGCTTCTGTCATATTGCCGCCGCTGGAATGCGATCGCAACTGGTTCTGGACGGCTTGCTGAAGAATATGCTCGATTTCTGCTTGGAGCGATCGCCCGTGCAGTTGAGCCAAAGCTTCAATCTGATTGACTAAAACCGGATTCAGTTGCTCTAAAAAAGGTTGACTCATTTTTTCTCCTGATTGACTTCCTCGATCGCCTCCACAACACCCCCTCGATCGCCCATCCGTTTCATCCGTTACCCATCCGCTGCCACATTTTCGATCGGCAACAGCAATGTATCTTCGATCGCTTCTCTGACGGTGCGGCTGACGCAACAATCGCTATTCAAACAATCGACCAGCAGTTTATTCGCATCGTAATATTGCTGCAATAATTGCTTTTGCGCTTCAGTGAATTGCCAGTCATGTTCGATGTTGCGATGTTCGATCATGAGAGATTGAAGTTGTTCTGTCCAAGTTTGACCGTTCGATCGCCACCATTGCTCGAAATTCTCTCTATTTTCCTCAAAAGTATTAGGTACTTGATTCTTCAATTCTTGTAGTCCGTGCTGTAATTTAGAATTGCGGACAAGGGCAAGGGCTAAGTCAAGATGACCACGCTTGCGGTCAAAGGCAACCTTGAGTCTAAGGTCAAGGTTGAGGTCGCGGTTGAAGGCAAGGTTGTGGTCAAAAGCAAGATTGTGGTCGAGATCGAGGGCGTAGCTAAGGCTGTCAGCGCCTTGCTCTTGAATAAGGTTGAGGATAAAGAAGGAGTGGTCAAGGGCAAAGTAGAACGCGCGGATTGCGGCAGGTTTATAGGGTGCATCGATCGAGCCGGCTTTTTGCTGTACCCAGCCGAGGAACTGCTGAAGTTTTTCATCGCCTGCCAGTAGTCGATCGATCTGCTGTTTCATCAATTGCATCAGCTCATCTGCATTCCGCATCATGCCA
>JBBSFA010000636.1:0-3095 GCA_038239185.1 Elainellales cyanobacterium
GAGCCGATCGAATTACCTTTCTGTTCAGCCCAAATCCCGGTGAGCCGCTTCAGCCCTTGAATGCGATCGCCTCTGGCGGTGAAATGAGCCGCTTTTTGCTGGCTTTGAAAGCCTGTTTCTCGCAGGTAGATTCGGTCGGCACGATGGTGTTTGACGAGATTGACGTGGGCGTTTCGGGGCGAGTGGCACAAGCGATCGCCGATAAACTGCATCAGCTCAGCCGCCGCCATCAGGTGCTTTGTGTCACCCACCAGCCGATCATCGCCGCCATGGCAGACATTCATTATCGCGTCAATAAAGAGGTGATCGATCCGGGAGTCAATCAGCAAGAGATCCGCACGGTTGTCCGAGTCATGGCTTTAGACGATCGCCAGCGCCGCGAAGAATTAGCCCAGCTTGCAGGCGGTAAAACTGAACCCGACGCGATCGCCTTTGCCGACTCACTGCTGGCTCAGGCTGCTGATGCGCGGCTCAACTATCTGCCTGAACCGCTGGCTGCGGAGCCGATCGCCAAGTCTGCCAAAGCTGCCACGAAAACTTCTACAAAGACCAAAGTGAAGACAAGCCGCCGATCGTAAGGCGATCGGTCTTCCCAATTTGGCAAGATGGAAACTCTGAGCGATCGCTTAACAAAGCTAATCATACGCTTCAGAAATATCTATCAGCGCCGCCCTAACTTACAGATGAGATCAACCCGTTTCCGCCTATAATACTGGCTAGGTGCTGTTCTTAATTAATATTCTCTATTCCTTAGAAATGTAATTTAACAAAAGCTAATAACGAAGCTAACGCCGTCTCATAATTCTGTTTCGGAGTCGAGACTTCCAGGTTACAGCTCTAAAATTAGCGCTTTAAAAGGCAGCATCTTCGCAGGATAGGTAGGTCACGCAGTTGAAGCAGGAGGAAGGAATGGCAGAGCAAGAAAAAACCGCAGGTAACGAAACTGCAAAAGCCAATAAGTTAGAGCTGGCAGAAAAACCCGCCAGTGGTCAAGCGAACGGGACAAAAGCTGAGTCGAAAGAGCCAGCAGGCTTAGCACTCCGGACTCAGCAAACGGCAGTTCCTGGCTCCATCGAGATGGCCGGTACTCGTCCGATCGGTGCAAACCACATAGAGGTTTACGCCACGTACATGAACGGTCGCCCGATCGAAGCGGATCACTCGCAAATCGTCGAATACATCGACAATCGCCCCGTTTTTGCCAGTCCTCTTGTGGTTCAAGAAGTTTTTTCAGGTCGTCCGGTTGTGGCTAGCGATCCAAGGCTGATGTCAGCTTCAGGTCTACCGGGTGGTCGTCCGATCGCCAGCAATGAACTCAACGAAGGCGAAAGCGAAAGTATGATGGGCTACCTCGATTAAGCGCTAGTCTTCAAGACAGATTTTTTCAGGTTTCCTAGAGGTTGAAGTGGTTGGATTCAGTGGTGTGTCACAGCACCACTGTTTTTTTGTCTAGGATTGAGGAGTGTCTAGATTTTTACCTTCGTTCTAATCTTTTTATGCGTCCCCTGCTTACGCCCGTTGTTCGCCAACGCGAAATTATTGAGGTCTTCATTCGTCACGGCTGGGACTACATGCGCCAGCTCTTGACGATCGGCAAGAGTGACGAGCCAGAGCTACCTGCCCCGGAAGTGCTTTGCAACATCCTGATGGACTTGGGACCCGTTTACGTCAAGCTGGGTCAGCTTCTCAGCACTCGCCCGGATCTAATGCCGCCGTCTTACATTGAAGCGCTTAGCCAGCTTCAGTCGAATGTGCCGCCTGTGAACTGGGCCGCGATCGAAACTCAGATCCGTCAAGAGCTGCCTCAGCCGATCGAAATTTATTTCAAGGACATTAGCTACGAGGCGATCGCGGCTGGATCGATCGCCCAGATCCACAAAGCCACGTTAGAAGATGGTCGGCAAGTTGCAGTCAAAATCCAGCGTCCCGGCATTGAGCCGATCGTGGCGCGCGATATTGCCCTGTTCAAGCAAATAGCTGGGTTACTCTCTCAAACCAACTTTGGCAAACGCTATAACATCATCGCCCTTGCCGATGAATTTGCCGCTTCGCTGCAAAGCGAATTGGATTTTACGCAGGAAGCTGAATATACCGATCGCCTCCGGCTCAATTTGCTCGACGGTCGGTGGTTTAATCCGGCTCAAATTGTGGTTCCAGAGGTGATTTTTTCCAGCAAAAAGCTGTTGGTGCTGCAATGGCTAGAGGGAGTGCCGCTGCTCCGGGCTGAGGTTAAGGGAATCAATTATAACGGCGACAGCGATGCAGAGCGTCAGGCATTCACAACGCTGATCTTCCGAGCTTTCCTTCAACAGTATCTGATTGATGGTTTTTTCCATGCTGATCCGCATCCCGGCAATATATTTTATTTGAACGACGGCAGAGTGGGCATTTTGGACTGCGGCATGATGGGGGTACTCGATCGCCGCACCCAGTCGATCATGGTGGAATTGGTGCTAGCCATTATTGATGCCGATCCCGATCGCTGTGCCCAACTGACTTTGCAGCTCGCGGAACCGATGGATATGAACCAGCCAATCAACCTGATGCGGCTGCAATCCGACTACGATCGTCTGCTGCGCCAATATGCTGACATCAGCTTGACCAACCTGAACGTGGGTGAAGCCTTTGGGCAAGTCTTGGAAGCCGCACGGCTGAATAACTTGAAGCTGCCCCGCAACATTGGACTGCTGACCAAATCGATCGCCAATCTAGAAGGATCGGGACGCAAATTTGATCCATCGGTCAACATTGTCGATGAGATTCGCCCATTGATGAGCGATCTGTTTCGGCGGCAGCTAGTGGGCGAAGATCCAATGCGATCGGTGCTGCGAACTGCCTTAGAGTTCAAACAGCTCTCGCTAGATTCACCCCGGCAGCTTGGCTTTTTGCTGAATCGGCTCACCTCTGAGACGATGCGGTTTAACCTCAACGTGCAGGATTTGAATGCCTTGCGCCGCACGATCGATGCCTCTTCAAACCGCCGCGCTTCTAGCACGGTAGTTGGGGCTTTGATTATTGGAGCCGCCATTGTTTCTACTGGACAGCAAACGCCCGAAAGCCATTTAATTAGCAATATCTTTTTGGATTTGCCAGCC
>JBBSFA010000637.1:0-3087 GCA_038239185.1 Elainellales cyanobacterium
TACCTCCGCAAGCTGCTCTACCAAAACCTCGATCGCCTTCAGTCGGTGGTTGCGAGAGGGGCAGGGCTCAAGGCGGATTCGCAGAGTGACCTGAATGCGGTGCTCAATAGCCTGTATCCCGACAGTCAAGAAATCCAGGCGGTGTTTCAACAGCTTGAGCGCTTATTGCTGCTGCATCAGACCCTGAGCAATCAGAAAGTCCGACACAACCAGGAACTAGATAGAACCGAGCAACAGATCTTTTGGCTGCTTGGGTTTAAGCTGTGTCATCCGGCGACTCAAGGCACCATTTTGCTGGTGGATGATACGCCTCTAATTTTGCAGTTGCTTTCAAAAATTTTGACCAATCAAGGCTACACCGTGCATACGGCGAAAAACGGACTGGAGGCGATTAACACTGCGCGCGAGCTAAAACCAGATATCGTTTTGCTGGACATTATGATGCCAGATATTAATGGCTACGAAGTATGCGAACGCCTCAAAGCCAATCCGTTGACCTGCGATATTCCGGTGATGTTTATGAGTGCGATCGATCAGGTTTTTGACAAAGTTAAAGCGTTCAACGTCGGGGCAGCAGACTATCTGACCAAGCCGTTTCAGCCGGAAGAGGTGCTGATTCGAGTAGCGCATCAGCTCAATTTTCGCAGTCTGCAAAAACGACTGGAGGATCAAAATCTGCGGTTGCAGAAAGAAATTGAGGAACACAAAACAACAGAAGCCAAATATCGCAGCATCTTTGAGAACTCACCCAACGGCATCTTTCAAACTGCGGCGAATGGACGCTACTTAAATGCAAATCTGGCATTGGCAACGCTGTATGGATATAGCACGCCTGAAGAACTGATTAGCGCTGTCAATAATATTGCCCAACAGGTTTATGTATATCCCCAGCGTCGCGATGAATTTATGGTGGCTATGCAACAGCAGCAAATACTCCTGGACTTCGAGTCAGAAGTTTATCGCAAAAATGGCAGCATTATCTGGATCTCTGAAGATGTTCGCAAAGTTTATAATAGCAATAACGTTTTTCTATACTACGAAGGCACAGTCAGGCATATCACGGCTCGAAAATAGCGGCTGCTGGGGTTTATCGCTGCTCTAAGTGACTGCACTTTTGCAAAAACGAATTGGCTTTCTGTTTGGCATCAGGATTCTCAAGATGCGCCGGCGTTGGGCGGACAATGCCCATCAATAAATCGGCTAACCCATAGGGCGTGAAAAACTGCCAGTTGCCCTGCCGATCGACACGCACTCCCACAGCGGTTGCCGTATGCAGCCAATCCGCAATCCCATCTGTAACGCTGGTGTAGGGTCTGCGTCCGGTGCGCCAGCGGGCAAAGCTAGCTTGGTTTTTGACATCAAATTTGTAGTCAGGAAATTGTTGTGTCAGGGCAGCTTTGGCGGCTAGTTCCTGCGATCAATCGCCCGTTTGATCAAAAAATGCAATATCAAAATCGTTGATGATCAGTTCGCAAGTCTCGCCAAATTGCGATCGCCACACTGTATTTCTGACCGCTCCGCCTGCCAGCCACCAATCGGGTAGATCCAAAGCGGCGATCGAGGGGAGCACAAGTCCAACGGGCGAACTCTCTAAAATGGCTTTCAGTGTCTCGACAGTATCCATTTGCGATCGGGATTGGGAGTGCAGATCCCCGAATTCTCAAGAATTCGGGGATCTAATTAACCTTACCGTCGAATCGGATAGGTAACATACAGATCGCGCTGTAGCGTCACTTCAGCCGGGAGAGCAGGATCATAAGCAGACGGGCTAAAGTAGCCCATTGCCGCCGCATTGGGGATCGATGCCAAATCGCAGGGCGAAGGAATCGAAGCATAGGGCAATCCAGGAAAGAAGCTCGAAGACTCTGCGACAGAAGGCACATTCGTAAGCTGCACCTTCATTGCGCCTGCCAAAACTTGGGCACGATCGCGGGCATCCGCCACGGCAGCAACATAGGCTGCTTGAGCTAATCCATCGCAGCTAGTGGTGCTGTAGGTGACATATCTGTCTTGAAGATAGACAGCATGATCGCCGCCAGTCACACTTTCCACCGCCGTCATGATCTTCTCGACCTGCTGCTGAGTCGGCTGCGTCAGATCAAATTTAATCACAGCGCTGCCTTCGCCATAGTAGGCAAATGGATCGTTGCTGCCAGGGGTCGGCTGGGCTGAGCCAATTTTTACCTTGAGATCACCCGCAGGAACTCCTGCTGCTGCGATCGCTTCCAACACTGGCTTCAGCATCGCTGGAGTCATGGGCTTCAAGCTTGCTGTTGCCTCCGGATCTTCCGAAACGGCATAAGGATCATAGTTGAAGAGGACGATCGCCACTTCAGCTTTATCTGCGGCTCTGTTAACTTGCCCATGCCCCATGACCATGAGCACCTGTCGATTGGGCGTAGCAGGCGGATAAAACACCTGAGCCACTTCCGTCGGATCTGGAGTCCGCTCAGCCGCAGGAGAAGCCCCAGTCGTAGAGACTGCTTGAGCCATCCCAGTGGGCAAAGTTGCGGCGATCGCCAACCCCAAGCCCAGAAACCGCAGTTTAGACATAAAGCAACTATTCCTCTTCGCAAATTAAAAACAACTTTGGATTGCTGCGGACACGATTTGAGTCAACTCATCCGCCCCCGCAATATACCCTTCTACACAAAAAAATCAACATTTTCCGGTGGAGTTGTGTCCGAGAGAACAAGCCGTCCACTCTGCCCTCAATTGCTGCACAATAGATCTCAGCTTCAGATCTCACGATTAAACTTTACAGATCCAAACTTTGTCTTCCATCCCTGGTCTTTCTCCATCTTTTCCTATGTCCACTGCCCTCGCAGATGCCAAAAACCTGCTGGCTGACTTGATTCAGCGCCATCGATCGCGGGTCGATTACCTCGCAATTCGCCTAGAAGAATCAGAGGGCACCAATATTTTGCTGCGCGGCAATAAAGTCGAAACGCTGAGCGAAGATATTTCGATCGGCGGACAAGTGCGCGCCTGTCACAAAGGCGGCTGGGGGTTTGCCAGCTTCAATCGGCTATCTAGCTTGGCAGAGCAAATTGAAGAGGCGATCGCCGCCGCTCGTTTAGTCGGGGA
>JBBSFA010000638.1:0-3080 GCA_038239185.1 Elainellales cyanobacterium
ATTTCGCTTTCGGGTAGTTCGTGCTGGGTGAGGATTTCAGACGGAATTTCTACCGATTCGACGGTGGAGTAGTGTTCTTCTAGAACTCGCTGCAAGATATCGCCCGGTGTACCAGATTGCGTATCCGCGACGAATCCCAACCGACCAACTAAGCGACCCGCGCGAATCTGAAAGAGCTGAATGCAGCTATGCTGATCGTCGGACATGAGGGCGATCGCATCTCGCGATACGGTGTCATCCGGCAACGCGACCTTTTGTTCCGCACCCAGAGACTCTAAGCCGCGAATCTGATCGCGCAGTCGTGCCGCATACTCAAAATTCAATGCCTCTGCGGCTTTTTCCATCTGCTGCGTCAGGATTTCTTCTAGCTCTTGAGTCCGTCCCTGGAAGATCATGGCAATCTTGTGGATAATCTTGCGGTAGTCTTCGGGGGTGACTAGCTTTTGGCAAACGCCGGGACAGCGCCCGATATCGTAATTCAGGCAGGGGCGATCTTTGAACAAAGGCTGGGGACGCTGGCGCAGCGGGAAGATCCGCTTGACCAGATGCAAGGTGCTCCGCAGCAGATGCACATCGACATAAGGACCGTAGTAGCGATCTTTGGCTTTGCCTAGCTTGCGTTTGCGGGTGATGAAAATGCGCGGATATTCTTCGCTCCAGGTGATGCAAAGATAGGGATATTTTTTGTCATCTTTCAGCAGCACGTTGAAGTGGGGTTGGTGCTGCTTGATCAAGTTGGCTTCTAGCGCTAACGCTTCGGCTTCGGTGTCGGTGACAATAAACTCGATTTCCGCGACCTGCATCACCATCAGCGCGATGCGGGGATTCTGAGCGTGATTGTCGCGGAAATAGGAGCGGACTCGCGATCGCAGCTTCTTCGATTTGCCGATGTAGAGAATCTGATCGGTGCTGTCTCGCATGAAATAGACCCCCGGTTCCGGTGGAATTTCCTTCAGGCGAATTTCCAGGCGATCGGGGTCTTTGACAAGGGTGATGGATTTGGCGGAATCTGTCACAGGGAGAGCGGATGTATGGGGGATACACCTTCAGGATACTGCGTGATTTTAAATTGCAGGGAGGGGTAAACCCGAATTGGGCTGGAGCGATCGCCCAACCGGGAATCTAGCGGGACAGAGGGCGATTAATGCCCCGCCCCCTTGCGAGTTCCTGCGCCCGTCTTGCGCTCCAGAATCACTTTGGCAATCATTGTCACAATCCCCAAACAGGCGAGCATCACTGCGGCAGCATAAGCCTGTTGCGTGTGGTACTGCTTATAGGCTTCTTCTACGAACAGCGGCAAGGTTTGGGTTTTGCCTGTGATGTTGCCCGATACCACGACGACTGCGCCAAACTCGCCCATCGCGCGCGCGTTTGTCAAAATAATCCCATACAGCAATCCCCAGCGAATCGAGGGCAGTGTCACCCGCCAAAAGGTTTGCCAGTCGGATGCGCCCAGAGTCTTTGCCGCTTCTTCCTGATCCGTGCCGATTTCCTCCAGCACAGGCAAAACTTCTCGCGCCACAAACGGCATCGACACAAACGAGGTGGCTAGCACCATTCCCGGTACAGCAAAGATGATCTTCCAGTTATTGGCTTCTAAAAATGGTCCCAGCCAGCCGTTGCGTCCATACAGCAGCACCAGCATTAAGCCTGCCACGACTGGAGAAACAGAAAAGGGCAGGTCAATGATGCTGATTAAGAGCGCCCGACCGGGAAATCGCTTGTTACGGGCGATCGCCCAGGCGGCACAGAGTCCAAACACGGTGTTGACTGGGATTGCCACGATCGCCATCAGTGCGGTCAGCTTCGCGGCATTCAAAAACGCGCGATCGGAGAAGGTTTGCAAGAAGCCATCAATCCCGCCGCTGAAAGCCTGGACAAAGACATTGAGCGCTGGAATAAAGAGGATTAGACCGAGATAGAGAATCGTGAATCCAATCAGGGCGGGTTTGACGAATTGCTCTAGTCCGATCGATTTGGGTGGATTGGAAGGCGAAAAGCGATCGGCGGCGGTTGGAATATTAGTTGCCATAGCGTCGTCCCCAGGCTTGTAGAAGGTTAATTGCGAGTAGCATCACCAACGAGATCAGTAGCATCACCGTACCGATCACGGTGGCTCCAGCATAGTCGTATTGTTCTAATCGCTGAAAGATCAGCACGGGTGCAATCAAATCTTTAAACGGCACGTTAGCCGCCACAATCACCACAGAGCCGTACTCACCGACCGCCCGCGCAAATCCCAAGGCTACGCCAGTCAACACCGCAGGCATGATCGGCGGCAGCACTACCCGCCAGATTGTCTGCCAGGGCGATGCTCCCAACGACCAAGCGGCTTCTTCCATCTCCCGCTCTGATTCCAGCAGCACAGGCTGCACGGTACGTACCACAAACGGCAAAGAGATAAACAGCATTGCCAGAAATACGCCCCAGCGCGTGAAGGCGATCTTGATGCCGAAGGGGGCAAACAGCGAACCAATCCAGCCCTTTTCGCTGTAAATTGTCGCTAAAGTCAGACCTGCAACTGCCGTCGGCAAGGCAAACGGCAAGTCGAGTAGGGCATCTATGAATCGCTTCAAGGGAAACTCGTAGCGCACCAAGACCCAGGCAATCACCAGTCCAGCTAATCCATTGAGAAACCCTGCCGCCAAAGCCGTCACGAAGGTGACATTGTAGGCAGAGAGCGCCGTTGGACTGGTGGCGATTTCCCAAATCTTCGCAGGGCTGAGCGTTGCCGATTTGAGGATCATGGCAGCGATCGGCACTAGCAGCATCAAGGTCAGATACGAACCCGTGACAATCCAGGGGATAGAAAGTCTAGAAAATGGGCGCGATCGTCCATTTCGCGAAACAGATGCAGTTGTCATAGGAAATAATCGGAGGGGGTTGGAGAGTGACTGATTCGCCTGTAGGTTTAAGGGCGCGGCATTCGGGCGATCGGCTGTGGGTGAGTGCAGGACTTTATTGCCGAATGCCGCGTCCCTACCGGGACTTATGCTTTTGCTTGAATTTGGTCGAAGACTGCGCCATCCTCGAAGAACTTTTGTTGGACATCAGACCAACCGCCAAAGTCTTTAACGGTA
>JBBSFA010000639.1:0-3075 GCA_038239185.1 Elainellales cyanobacterium
CAAGTCGATTTTCTGTGGACTCACGCGGAAGTAGTCTGCGTCGGTAGTGCCTTGGATTGGATCGATGAACGCGATCGCTATCTGGGTCACTGCGAGATGCCTCAGTCTGATGCTGAAATTCAATTGCTACTGGTCGGCGGCATCTCGATGCTGCATCATCCTTGCACAATGGCGCGGCGATCGGCATTGCTGCAAGTCGGCGGCTACGACGAATCGATGACCGCCTCGATCGATCTGGATTTGTGGCTGCGGCTGGGCGAAGTGGGCAAACTCGCCAATTTGCCAGAGACTTTGCTGCAATACAGGCTGCACTCCCAGTCGATCACGCACAAGCGCCAGCAGCGCCAAGCCGACGATGCCTATGCCGCCTGTCAGCGGGCTTGGCAGCGACGCGGCATTGCCGGAGAGTTCGTTCGCGAACCAGCGGATCACTTGCACCAACATGACTTTCTGCTAAACTGCGGCTGGCTTGGCTTTAAGGCGGGTCGGCGCAGTCTGGCTCAGCGTTGTGGCGTGAGGGCGATCGCTGCTCAACCCTTTTCCAAAGCAGCCTGGAACCTGTTGGCTTGTGCAATGCTCAAGCCTTTGCCCACCGATGCTCAACCTGTCCTTTCCAAATAGCTTATGCCGATAAGTCAGCCGCCGATCATTTCAGTTTTGCTGCCTGTATACAATGGCGATCGCTATATCTCCGAAGCGATCGAGAGTATCCTGACGCAATCTTTTAGCGACTTTGAGCTGCTGATCATCAATGACGGCTCCACCGACCGATCGCGCCAAATCCTGGAACGCTATGCGACACAAGACGATCGGATTCGGCTGATCCATCGCGAGAATCGGGGATTAATCCAAACGCTGAACGAAATGCTGGCATTGGCTCAAGGCGAGTTTTTGGCGCGAATGGATGCCGATGATATCTCATTGAGCGATCGCTTCGCCTTGCAGGTCAATTTTCTCCAGCAGCATCCAGACTATGTTTGCGTCGGCGGTGCTTATGACCTGATTGATGCTAAAGGGCGAACGGTGCTGCACTTAACCATGCCGGAAACCAACCCCGAAATTCAGCAGGCGATCCTGTCAGGTCAGACCATTATCAATCATCCCTGTGCTCTGATCCGTCGCTCGGCGCTCCAGCAAATTGGCGGCTACGACGAATCAATGCAAACCGTCGAAGATCTGGATATGCTGCTGCGAATTGGCGAAATTGGGCTGCTGGCAAATCTGCCGAATCCCGTGTTGAAATACCGCTTTCACATGCAGTCTGTCAGCGCTCAGCGCAGCGACTTTCAGTACCAAATGATTCAAACCGCCTGTCAGCAAGCGTGGCAAAGGCGCGGCATTGCCGGAGAATTTAAGGCTCAACGGCTCTGGTATCGCCCAGGTCGCGATCGTGTTTCTCAGCGAAATTTTTGGGAACTATACGGCTGGTGGGCGTTCAACCACGGTTTTCGGCTCACGGCAATTAAGTCGGCGGTCAGGGCGATCGCGCTACAGCCTAGATTCTTGGCGGGTTGGAAGCTATTGATCTGCGCTTTGATAAAACCGCTACGACCCGTTGTTCCAATTCCGTCCATCTAGATTCATCTCAGCAAGAACAGATATCGAGACAGTTCCATTGACCCTTTAGCTACCGCATCCGCCATGAATACTCCTACAGTTTCCGTCATTATGTCCGTCTACAACGCCGAGCGGTTTGTGGCTGCGGCTGTAGAAAGTATTTTGTGCCAAACGTTCAAGAACTTTGAATTTCTGATCGTAGATGACGGCTCCACCGATCGATCGCACGCCATCCTCAAGCGCTACGCCGCTACAGACTCTCGGATTCGGCTGTTTAGCCGATCTAACGCCGGATATGTTACGGCATTGAATGACCTGTTGCAACTGTCGCAGGGAAAATTTATAGCGCGCATGGATGCCGATGATGTCGCCCAACTCGATCGCTTCCAGCTCCAAGTCGCCCGCTTGCAGCAGGAGCCAGATCTAGTCTGCGTCGGCGGTGCCCATGCCATGATTGATGAACGGGGGCGCTGGCTGACCTGCCTCGCGATGCCCGAAACCCACGAGGAAATTCAAGCCTTGGCATTGGCAGGGCATACGCCGATTAATCATCCTTGCGCCATGATGCGGCGATCGGCGGTGTTGCAGGTAGGGGCTTACAATACTGCCATGACTCCCTGCGAAGATTTGGACTTGTGGCTGCGGTTGGGTGAACTGGGGCGGCTGGCAAACCTGAAAGAAATGGTGCTGAAGTATCGCATTCATGCTAATTCGGTCAGCGAAAAGCAAGGAGTTTTGCAAAATCAGAAAGCTAGAGAAGCCTGCGAACAGGCTTGGCGACGACGCGGCATCAAGAACGGCAAGTTTGAAGCGACGGCTCCTTGGCGACCCAATCCCGATCGACAGTCTCGCTACAGCTTCATGCTGCGCTATGGCTGGTGGGCGTTTAACAGCGGTCAACGGCTGACGGCAATGATCTATGGACTCAAGGCAGTTCGCCTTTCTGTCCTAGAACTGGCAGGCTGGAAGCTGGTTGCCAATGCGATCGTCAAGCCACTCCCGCCCATGCCCCAATTCCTTTCCCAAGCCCTACGGCAGTCTTTCGATCACGCTAGCCAATAAAAAACCTCCCAACTGGGAGGTCGTTCCCTGCCATGAACAGTAAGTTAACGTCACTGATATAGAACTTAAAGAACCGATATGACAATCATGTGAAGCCGAGCTAGCGGTAGGATGAAGACTTACGAGCAGAATTCATCGGGTTCAGGTTGTTCAAATTGCGGCAACTGTGAGAGTATCTATTCGGCTTGTAATGGCTTAGTTTATGGACTTAGCTTATAAACTTAGCTTATAGACTTAGCTCATAGAGGGTGGCAGTGGCTTAGTATGGCAGTGATTGCATTTGTGAACCAAAAAGGCGGTTGTGCCAAATCCACAACGGCAGTGCATTTTGCCTACTGGCTGACCTACAAAGCTCAGTCAGCAGTTCAAAAAGTAGCGCTGGTGGATGCGGATGCTCAAGGCTCCAGCTCACTCTGGCTCGACTCTCTGGAAGATAAAATTCCCTACGAAATTGCC
>JBBSFA010000640.1:0-3067 GCA_038239185.1 Elainellales cyanobacterium
ATTGGTTGCTCCCAACTTGTGCCCTACTCAACCCTGCTATGCCTAAAGAATCCGATCGCCTGTCAGCCGTCCAAACGCCGATCATTCCCACCGTTGGCGCACTGATTCAAGCCACGCCCGGAACAATTTCGCTCGGTCAAGGCGTTGTCTTCTATCCGCCACCAGCCGCTGCGATCGCCCAGATCACGCATTTTTTGGCTGATCCGAACAACCACAAATACCAAGCTGTGGAGGGCATCCCAGAGCTGCGAGCCGCGATCGCCACTAAGCTCCAACACGAAAATGACATCACTATTGATCAAAGCAGCCGAATTGTGGTGACGGCAGGCAGCAACATGGGATTTATGAATGCGATCCTGGCGATCGCTGATCCGGGTGACGAAATCATTCTGCAAGTGCCATACTACTTCAACCACGAGATGGCAATCCGCATGGCAAACTGTTGCCCCGTGCTGGTGGACACAGACGATCGCTATCAGCTCCGGATTGATGCGATTCGCCAAGCGATTACACCGCAGACCAAAGCGATCGTGACAATTTCACCCAATAATCCAACGGGCGCAATCTATCCAGAATCAGCGCTGCGATCGGTGAATCAGCTTTGCCGCGAACGAGGAATTTATCATATCCACGATGAGGCATACGAATATTTTACGTATGACAACACCGCTTGTTTTTCGCCGGGATCAATTCCCGGTAGCAGTACTTATACTATCTCGCTATTTTCCCTTTCTAAAGCATATGGCTTTGCGAGCTGGCGAGTTGGCTACATGGTGATTCCAGTTCACTTAATGGCTGCTGTGATCAAAATTCAAGACACGATCGCTATTTGCGCTTCGGTTCTGTCACAACATGCGGCACTGGGAGCCTTACAAGCCGGAGTGGGCTACTGCCAAAGCCACTTGCAGACGATCGCCCAAGTTCGGCAGATTTGTCTAAAAGAGCTTGCTGCGATTCAAGACATCTGCACAGTTCCGCCTGCCAAGGGTGCGTTTTACTTTTTGCTCAAAGTCCAGACGAATCTGGATGATTTTGAACTTGTGAAGTGGCTGATTCAAGCCTATCAAGTCGCAGTGATTCCTGGAAGCACGTTTGGCATACAGCCTGGAAAGGGCTGCTATGTGCGCGTTGCCTACGGATCGCTCCGACCTGAAACCACGATCGAGGGGATGGGTCGGTTAGTCACCGGATTGAGGGAGCTTGGTTTCTAGAATCTTTGCCTGGATGGTGGAAGGGGAGACGCTTGGTGGTATGGTAACGACTAATATATGCCGTCTCTGAGTCAATACAGGCACTTTTGCTGTGGCAGGATCTCTATCCCCGTCTCAAAACTCCAGGCTACTCCAACGGGTGCGGCTGATCGCGATCGCCCTCTTAGTCCTGGCGATTTGTTTTCGCTTTGCCCACCTCGATCGCAAAGTCTACTGGCACGACGAAGTCTACACCTCAATGGTGATCACGGCGCGTCCTGGCAATTACCTGAGTCAAGAGCTGTTTCAAAACAAGCTGGTGAAACCTGCCGATTTGCTGGCATATCAGCAGTTTGTGCCCAATCTGACCTTGGCGGATATGGTTGTGCGAAAGGGCATGGAGGATGCCCAACATCCACCTCTCTACTACATTTTGCTGCGGTTCTGGGCGCAGATTTGGGGCACGGCGCCAGCGATGCTTCGCGGGTTTTCCTCGCTGCTCAGCCTGTTGCTCTTTCCGGCGTTGTACTGGCTATGTCTGGAGCTGTTTGAATCGCATCTGAGTGGGTGGGTGGCGATCGCTCTTTTTTCTGTCTCGCCGCTGCATTTGGTCTTTGGGCAAGAAGTACGAGAGTTTGGGTTCTGGACAGCCCTAATTCTTGCTAGCAGTGCGCTGCTGCTGCGGGCGATTCGCGCTCCAGCTTGGCGCAATTGGGTTTTGTATGGGATATCGATGGGAGTGGCGTTTTATACTGCCCTGTTCTCTTTGTGGATTGCAGTGGGGCATTTTGCCTATCTCTTGTTTGTGGATAGCAATAGCTTTGTGGGTGAGAGCGATCGCGCCTCAGAAGATAGCTTCTTTAAGTTGTCCTTGCAGATCGGCAAACGGACATTTTTTTGCGCCGTGACGCTGCTGGTCGTGGCTTTGCTTTTTATCCCCTGGATGTACTTCCTGGTTGCCTCTAAGAATGCCCTGGGTGCGACAACGTCCTGGGCTTCGATTCCGCTGCCGCTGCTGATCAGCCTGCAAGTCACAGTTTTGAACTTCAGCCGCAGCTTTGTCGATTTTAACTTTGACCTCAATAATCCCTATGCCTATGCGCTGGCAATCCCGGTGCTGCTGCTGCAAGGGTATGCGCTATACGTGCTTTGTCGGACTGCGCCCAAGAGAATCTGGTGGTTTATCCTGACCTTTGTGGGCGGCACAGCCCTGCCGCTGGCAGTTCCAGATCTGTTGCAGGGTGGACAGCTCTTCACCGTCACACGATACCTGATTCCCTGTTTTGTCGGCTTGCAGCTTGCTGTAGTCTATCTCTTGACGACCTACTTAAAAGCAGCTCAAATCTGGAAGTTTCGATTTGCAGCCCTAGGGTTCTCCCTGTTGATTCTGCTAGGAGTCCTTTCATGCAGTGTCTATTCCCAGGCAGATACCTGGTGGAATAAGGTACTGAATACTAATTATCATCAGGTTGCCGATTTGATTAACAGTAGCGATCGCCCCCTGATTGTGGTAGATGCCTTTAGCTATAACCCAGCGAGTGTAGTTTCCCTGAGCTATTTGCTCAAACCAGACACTCCCTTATTGTTGTTGCCGCCAGTCGGCAATTCATTCGCGGTTAAAGAACTGCCCGTTGGAGTGAAAACCATCTTTCTATTCAATCTGCCGGAAGTGTTTCGTCAGCAGTTTGAAGCCCGATATCAGCAAAAATCCACACAAGCCTTTCAAGATCCCTGGAATCAAGTGTGGAAAGCCAACTCCCCTTAAACTGGCAAGATTAGTGATTAGCAATACAAAACGCCTGTAACGGGCGGCGATCGCCTGCCTCAAGACTCCCCTTAGCTAGATGCTCCGCTTTTCAGCCCTATAGTACAGTGCA
>JBBSFA010000641.1:0-3065 GCA_038239185.1 Elainellales cyanobacterium
CATGAAGGTCGGGATCTTCAGAGGCGGCTGTCTGACGGGCACTTCGCATTCTGGCGTGGAGCTGCATGGGTTCCTCTCCTATCTGGTCAAAGTAGCGGTGAATAACGGCACCTACAAAGTGTTTGGCTACCAGGGCAAGCAGGTGCGCGACAACATCCATAGCTACGATGTGATTCAGGCTTTCGAGGCATTTCGCCGCAACCCCAAACCGGGCGAAGTCTACAACCTAGGCGGGGGGCGAGAAAACAGCGTTTCGATTTTGGAAGCGTTTGACCTGCTAGAAGACATTACTGGGCGATCGGTCAACTGGGTCTACGTCGATCAAAATCGCATCGGCGATCACATTTGCTACATCTCGAATTTGACCAAGCTGAAGACCGATTTTCCAGAGTGGGGAATCACCTGGCAGCTCAAGGACATCCTCAAAGCGATGGTCGCAGCCGAGGAGGCGCAGCGTGCTAAAGTTTGAGGACTCAGAGCTATCTAGTCGCGCACCGTCACGCGATCGCCTGCTGCTGTTTGAGCTGGGGCTGAGTGGACATCGTCCAGGATATCTTCAGCATCTGGTACGGTTTTGGAACGAGCGAAATTTGGCAGGCGTTCTCAATGTTGTGGTGCGCCCGGAGTTTATCCACCGCTATCCCGATATTGTGGATCTGGCGACTAAATCGGGTCAAGGGCAGGTCAATTTTGTGCCCTTGACCGACGCAGAAGAGGCGGAAACCTATCTTGCCGATCGCGCCAATTCTAAAGCACTCAACTTTCGCGAATGGGCACTGCTGGCAAAATACGCCGATCGCCTGAACGCCAGTCACAGCCTGATCATGTACTTCGATTTCATGAGCTTGCCTGCCGCGCAGGGCAAACCGATCGGCTGTCCCTTTTCGGGGATCTATTTCCGACCCACGTTTCATTACAATACCTTCGAGTTTTATCAGCCTGCTTGGAGCGATCGATTTCAGCAGTGGCGCGAGAAAGCAGTGCTTTCCTGGGTATTGCAGCATTCTCAGCTTCAGACTTTGTTTTGTCTCGATCAGTTTGCCACCGATCAGTTCGACTCGTTCCACAGCAAAGCTGAGGTGGTTTATCTCCCCGATCCGGTGCAGATTTATCCAGAGTCTACTGGGGTCACGGCGCAGTTACGGCAACAGCTAGGAATCGATCCCGATCGCAAAGTGTTTCTCCTGTTTGGTGAATTGAGCGATCGCAAAGGTCTGAGCAAATTATTGAGTGCGATCGCGTTGCTGTCTCCGATCGATTGCCAAAAGCTTTGTCTGCTGCTGGTTGGACCGATCGCGAAAGCAAGCCAGCCGCTAATCCGGCATCAGGTTTCGTGTCTTTCAGATGGACTGCCAATCCAGATGATTATTCACGATCAGTTTGTCCCCGATTCGCAAATTCAGCCTTATTTCCAGCTTGCAGATGTGGTGCTGGCTCCTTATCAACGACATGTTGGCATGAGTGCCATTCTGGTACGCGCCGCCACAGCTCAGAAACCAGTCCTGTCCTGTAACTATGGACTGATGGGAGAACTGACCCATCGTCATCGCTTAGGATTAGCGGTAGATGCGGCTCAGCCCGAACAGATCGCGAATGGAATCAGACAGTTTTTGCGGACTGATCCAGAAACCTTTTGCGATCGCCAAAAGATGCAGCAGTGGGCATCGCAAAACACAGCCGAAAAGTTTGCCAGCACGATTTTTAATCACATTGCGACCGCGCAACGAGTATCTTGACTTGAATCCGAACAGCCCTGAAAGCCTATGAGCATTAAAGGTTTATGACTGATAAAACGATCGCGCTTTTTGATCTTTCTGTCACTGCCGATAGCCCTGCCGGAAGCTGCATCCTGCAACTGCTAAAAGGGCTGTGTCAGGAGTATCAATTTACGGTATTTGCCGATCGGTTTGACAATCCTGATCCACAAGCGATTCGCTGGGTAAGAGTGCCTTTACCTCGTAAACCCGTTTTTCTGCGCTACATTGCTTTCAAGTGGCTTGCACCCTTTTACTATCAGCAGTATGTAAAATCACAGGGGCAACCCCAACTGGTGATTGGCACGGAAGGACAGTTTAGCAATTGCGATATTTGCTATGCTCATTTTTGTCATCAAGCCTATCTGGAAAGCCATCCTATTCAAGCCAATCTGCCTCGAAAAGTAGCGCGTCTGATCACGCGCCACTTCAATGCAAATATTGAGGCGATCGCCTTGAATCAGGCTCAAACCATCGTGGTTCCGTCTGAGGGATTAGCGAATGAATTAGCTCGAATCTACGGCGCACGGGTGCAAAATAAGCTTACCAAAGTTTCTAACCCCGTCGATGTCTCTCAATTCACTAAACCGAATTCATTCGATCCAATCCCTTGGCGCAACAAAGCAGGGTTCAGCGCGGACGACATCATCATCGTGTTTTCGGCATTGGGAGACTTTGATCGCAAAGGACTCAAACCCTTGATTGAAGCGATCGCAACCGTAAATTACCCCCAGTTAAAGCTGCTGGTTATTGGCGGGGTTCCCACTGAAATTCGAGAATATCAGGCAATTTGCGATCGCTATAGTCTATCCGATCGCGTCCATTTCACTGGCTTTCAGCTAGACATTCGCCCCTATCTCTGGTCGGCAAATCTATTTGCGCTTCCTTCTAATTACGAAACCTTTTCGCTCGTTTCCTTTCAAGCGGCTGTCGCAGGATTACCCATTTTGGCAACTCAGCTCTATGGGGTCGAAGAATTTTTGACAGATCGAGTCAACGGATGGCTGGTTGAGCGCCAAGTATCTTCCATCGCCAATGCGCTTGAGATCGCAATCCACGATCGCGCCAAAATTCCAGAGATGGGAAAGCTAGCCCACGAGGCAGTGTCGCACTACGATCAATCAATCTTTGTAGAACGCTGGAGAGAAGTTTTGCAGAAGCAAATGCCGCAAAATGCCGCATCGGCTACGCCTATAGTCGTCTAAATGAGTGGTGAGAGGTGTATTCGCAGAGTATTCTAACCCTTTTTCACTTTCTCTTTTCAATGAGGATGAGCAGAATGATTTCAAGCCGAGTTTACTACAAAAGTTC
>JBBSFA010000642.1:0-3049 GCA_038239185.1 Elainellales cyanobacterium
GGGGGGCGAATGCAGAACGCTTGATACTTTTCAAACATCCTCTAAGACTGCCGGAACCTTTCGCTTTCAGTGACCTGTCAAAGCATAAATGAAGATTCTCCTAATTGAAGATGACGATCGGATCGCCATCCCGCTGGCTGAAGCCCTGAGTGACCAACATTACGCAGTAGATATCGCGATCGATGGGGAAGCAGGCTGGGACTTGATTGAGGCATATCAGTACAGTCTGATCCTGCTAGATGTGATGTTGCCTAACCTTGATGGCATTAGCCTCTGCCAGCGGTTGCGCCAGCACAGAATCCAGACTCCGGTTCTAATGCTGACTGCGCGAGATACGGGCACTGATAAAGTCATGGGCTTGGATGCAGGTGCAGACGATTACGTGGTAAAGCCGTTTGATCTGAAAGAACTGCTGGCACGACTGCGGGCTTTGCTGCGTCGAGGCACTGCCTCATTGCCGCCCGTGCTGGAATGGAAAGATCTGGCGCTCAACCCCAATACCTGCGAAGCCACCTATACCGATCGCCTGCTGCCGCTGACCCGAAAGGAATATCAACTGCTGGAGCTATTTTTGCGTCAGGGCGATCGGACTTTGAGCCGAGGGGCAATTTTGGAGCAGCTCTGGACTTCGGATGAGCCACCGGGCGAAGAAACTGTTAAAGTGCATCTCAGAAGCCTGCGGCAGAAATTAATTGCGGCTGGTGCAGCGGCAGATTTTATCGAAACGGTCTATGGGTTGGGCTATCGGCTCAAGCGGGCATGATGGGCAAACTACGCGCTTCCAAATCGCGCGCCTCTATGCAACTCACGAAAAGCCCGCAGTTTAGAAGGCTGCGCTGGCGGCTATTGCTTTCGTCGCTGGGGGTAATTAGCCTGACGTTGGGGGTTGCTGCGATCGGGGTCTATCAATACGTTGCCTATAGTTTGGTGCAAAAGACTGATCAAGATCTAGCTGCTTTAGCCAATGCGGCTGCTAAGAATATTGGCAATATTAAAGCGAATCACGCTGCCCTCTACAGTCGTCTCCCACCTACCTTCGACAATGATGGAGATCTAGATATTCCGTGGCAGGACTTGCGCCAAAATTTGCAAAAAGTGGAATGGTTTGATCAGAATGGGAATCCGCTGAGTAAGGCAGGCAATCATTTCGTCTCAATGCCGCTACTCCGCCAGCGATATGTGACTCAGCTCAACGGAATGCGGATATTGACGCAGCCCGCTTACGTCGCCGATCCGCCTCAACCTGGCACTCCCAAAGGGGTTAAACCTCATAAAACTCTGCAAGGCTACGTCCGCACCAGTGAACCTTTAGCAGAAGTTGAAGAAGAGCTAGAGCGGTTGCGTTGGGGACTCGGCTGGAGCGGCTTGTTGGCGCTCGTGGGCTGTGGGATTGGCAGTTGGTGGCTGACGCAGCAATCGTTGCAACCGATCGAGCAGAGCTTTCAGCAGCTCAAGCAGTTCACAGCCGACGCATCCCATGAGTTACGCAGTCCCCTGACGGCAATCCACACCTCAATTGAAGTGATGCAGAGCCATCCAGAACGGATTCATCCCGCCGACAGCCACAAGCTGACGATGATCGCCAGCGCGACGGCGCAGATGACCCAGATGATCGAAGATCTGCTGTTGCTGGCTCGCGCCGATGGCGATGTGCTGCATCAGCCCAGCCAAACTATCCTGCCGCTGGATGAACTGGTGGAGGAAGTAGTAGATAGTTTTGCCCTGCAAGCAGAAGCCAAAAGCATTGCGCTCAAGGCTGATCTAGCGATCGCCACGCCTGTGAAAGGGGATGCCAATCAGCTCAGACGAGCGTTCAATAATCTGCTGGTAAATGCGTTGCAATATACGCCGGAGGGCGGGACAGTGACCGTTGCTTCTTTGACTCAGGATGACTGGGTGACGGTGAAAATCACAGATACCGGAATTGGCATTGCGCCAGAGCATTTGCCGCTGGTGTTCGATCGCTTTTGGAGAGCCGACCAAGCGCGAACCCGGCGCGCGGGTGGCTCCGGGTTGGGGTTGGCGATCGTGCAGGGAATTGTGCGATCGCATCGCGGCGAGATCACGGTCAGCAGCCATCTAGAAGTCGGGAGCTGTTTCCAGGTTCACTTGCCTCTGGCTTGAATTTAGGAGGGCTGCTGCGGTTTCTTTTTCATCAAACCTGTCATGCTAATTCCAGTCACCAATAGCCCAATCAATCCCAATCCATCCAGCATTGGATAGATCGCTTCTAGGTGAAAGATTTCGCCAGTGTGGAGATGGAGCAAGAAACTGCGAGAGACCCCCAGATCAAGATGCCATTCTTCCGCCATTGTTGCTGCCATGCCAGTCAGCACCGTGAGTGCTAGCGGCAGAAAAAGAATGGGTGCAAGCATCCGGTGGTATTTACGAAATGCGCGCTTCATAACAATTTCGAGTTGAGATTTGCGATGAGGAGAGTGAAGTGGGGCGAACATGAGTAGCGCACTTTATGGGTACGCTGCTCATATATCTTGTATCTAAGCCATTGTGTCTAAGCCATTGTGTCTAAGCCATTGTATCTAAACGCTTACTTATCCGCACCTGCGATCGCTTCATCTAGCGATTTGAGGGCTGCCAGCGTTTTGTCTTTGCTGGGCTGCGATTCCTTAAGCGCCGAATTTACAGCAGTGGTGGTGTCTTCAATCTTGTTGTAGGTATCAGAAGACTTCTCTTTAACACCATCTTCGATTTTGTTCCATTGACCTTCAAACTGTTCAAACTCTGTCTTGGCTTTGGCAAAATCTCCGGCTTCAACGGCAGTTCTGGTGCTAGCCACAACCTGCTTGACACCCTCAGTTTTTGATCCCGACATCGCTGATCCCGACATTGCAGGCGAAGTGCTAGGCGATGCTGCCATGGCATCAGGAGATGCTGATGCGCTAGGCGATGCTGCCATTGCGTCAGGAGATGCCATGGCGCTGGGGGATGCTTCAGAGGTCGCCTTATCTGCGCTGCTACATCCAGTTAGAGCTAGGAGGCTAACCATCCCTACAGTACCGATTGCAGTCAGAGCAATTGAGCGATTAAA
>JBBSFA010000643.1:0-3048 GCA_038239185.1 Elainellales cyanobacterium
ATTCTTCGAGAATCCGGGGAGCTATTGCGATCGCCTGAAAACACCCAATCAGCCCTGACTCAAAAAAAAATTGAGGGGGTGATCGGAAACTTTCAGCAAGTGGGCAAGTTATGTCTAGGAGCTAGAAATCCAACTACCCGCAACTCAAGGAGACTCAACCCCATGAAATCTGAATTTAAAGCTAAGTTCCTTCAGCACATGGTGCAACGCAAGAAATCTGAATCAGGTTTCACGCTGATCGAACTGTTGGTTGTTATTATCATCATCGGTATTCTAGCAGCGATCGCACTTCCTTCGTTCCTGAACCAAGCTGCTAAAGCCAAGCAATCTGAAGCCAAGAGCTATGTCGGTTCGGTCAACCGCGCTCAGCAGTCCTACAGGATTGAGAAAACACAGTTTGCAACGGACATAAGCAGCTTGGAAATCGGGATTCCGACCCAAACCACCGACTACGGCTATGCAATGGGTAAAAATAGCGCTGCGAATGCTACCTTTAATGCTACCCCCAAAGACACAACCACGCTGAGAGCCTACGCTGGCGGCGTAATGGTCGTAGCTTCTACGGGTCAATCTTCGGCTGCTGCTTGCCAAACCACTAGTCCGGCTGCTGCGGCTCCTACGATAACTTTTGCTGACCCTGCCGGAGCATCCTGTGCAGGTACGGCTGACAATAACATGCGATAGATACAACCAAGTGAACTCATCGATCGATTTGGCTGAATGCCGATCGATTTAGGTTAGTCACTCAGTTAAAGCTGCCGAGTTGATGCTTGGCAGCTTTTTTATTGAATTCAATTGAATTCAAATTAAGTCAAATTTTTCAAGACTAATTCTGCGACTTTTTTAGCTTATAAAAGACGAAAAACAAACTTAATCTAATATGAATTCACTCCTGTTAATGTGCTTAGTGAAAGTCAGTAAATTGGCGTAGTAAAAGCACATTTTAGATATCAGTAACGCGAATTGATTTGAGCTGTTTCTAAAGTGGGCAAGTTATGTCTAGGAGCTAGAAATCCAACTACCCGCAACTCAAGGAAACTCAACCCATGAAATCTGAATTTAAAGCTAAGTTCCTTCAGCATATGGTGCAACGCAAGAAATCTGATTCAGGTTTCACGCTAATTGAGCTGTTGGTCGTGATCATCATCATCGGTATTCTTGCCGCGATCGCGCTTCCTTCGTTCCTGAACCAGGCTGCTAAAGCCAAGCAGTCTGAAGCGAAGAGCTATGTCGGTTCGGTCAACCGCGCTCAGCAGTCCTACCGGATTGAGAAGACAGCGTTTGCAGCGGATCTAGGCACCTTGGAAATTGGAATTCCCACCCAAACGCTCGACTACAGCTATGAAATTGCTAAAGGTGCCGACGCTAAGTCCGTTGTCTTTAATGCTACCCCAAAAGACACAAACACACTGAGAGCCTATGCTGGCGGCGTGATGGCAATTGCTGTTACGGGTCAATCTTCGGCTGCTGCTTGCCAAACGACCTCGCCATCCGCTACGCCTCCTGTGATAACTTTTGCTAACCCTGGCGGCGCTTCCTGTGCAACTGCCGACAATAACATGCGATAAATACAACAGAACTTACCAATCGATTTTGGAGCGGGTGATGCGATCGGGTTTGCTGACAGTCGCTTTGAAAGTGGCTCGATAAAAAGCTGATTAGTAAAGTTAATTTGTGCGTGATCTTGGAGCAATGGGGCATCCTTACTAGTAGCATTTCTGAACTTCCCCCCAAGTATCGATCGCCATGCCTGTCAAAATTGAGCCTACCAAAATTGAGTCTGCCAAAACCGAGATTGCTCAAGCCGTTGCCCACTATGAGCAGCAAATTGCCGAAAACCCCGATCAGGTTGTAGCCTACTGGCATTTGGGCGTGGCGCTGCTGCTGCAAGGCAGTGAAGAAGAGGCACAGATGACTTGGATGACTCCTCTGTTAGGAGCCGAATCGGACGAGCAGCGCATCCAATGGAGCGCTGAACTAGTAACCGTGCTGCAAACCGAAGCCGATCGCCAAGAATCTGATGCGGCTTACGAAACGGCTTGGCTGCTATGGCAGTACATCCAGGAGTTTGCTCCACCCGACTGGGAAACCAGGCTCCATACTCTTGAGTTAGGGCTAAAGGCAGGACTGACTTCCCCCGATGACGAACACCTGGCGCTGATTGCTCAGGAGTTGCAAAGCGATCGCCCCATCTCTCCAATTGAGCAAAATCGCTTGTTGCAGATCAGTCAAGCCTTGCTCGATCGCGATCCCACCCATCCCAAAACGATAGACTGGCTCAACGCTCATGCCCTGCAAGTCCAACAAACCCCTGCTGCCGCCAACCTGCTTGAAGTGCTATTGAAGGCACTCGAAACAACCACTTCCGATAACTCGATTGCTCCTCATGCCCAGATTATTTTCAAACTGGCATCTGATGACCTGAAAGTGCTATTTGGGTTGCTTCATCGGATGCAAACTGGCAGCATTAGCGATCGCCTGCAAAACATTCAACTCGCAGAGCATTGCCTGACTCTGGCAACCACACTAACCGATCGGATCATTGCCACTAATGCTCTTCTCTCTAGCTGGCTATTTTGTGGCGGCAGTTGGCAACGGGCAACCGAAATCTATCGAGATTTCAAAGCATTGGTGCAGGCGCTAATTGAGGCAACGTCAGGTCGGACAGATGCACAGGTGAACTCACCCGATCTAGGATATCTCTCAATGCTGGCACCGATCGGATCGTTGTGCTTTTATTTTGAAGACAACCCCTCTATCAACCGTCCTTTACGCAACCAGATGGGACGCATTGCCCAAATCTACCTCCAGGCGACTCTCCCCGATCAGGTTCAGCGCTATCGATCGCGCCACCAATCATTAAGTCTCCAGACCGCTTCTCGATCGCCCCGAATCGGCTACTTTGCCGGAAGCTTGAAGCAACATTCTGTCGGCTGGCTCTGTCGCTGGCTGCTGAAATATCACGATCGCAGCCAATTTGAGATTCATCTCTATACATCGCGTCCGTCAGCAGATCCAATCCAGCAGGAGTTTCGCCAGCTCTATGGC
>JBBSFA010000644.1:0-3045 GCA_038239185.1 Elainellales cyanobacterium
ATCACGCCAATTTCGGACAGCACCGAAATCACTTCACTGATACTGCTGCCTACTGCGGGTGCGGCTTCAGCTTGGAGTCCGGCTGTGGCTTGCAGAAAGTCTAAAAGGACGGAATGAAACCCGCCCTCTGTCGGAAAGACCAACAGATTGAATGCCGAAATTCCAACCATTACCCCTGCCAGCAGTTCACCCAATACAGGCGGTAAATTCACCCGCACACACAGTTCGCCCATCAGCTTGGCGGAAAAGTAAATGATGACCAGGCTCAACAGCACCCCTGCTAGCGCGATCGGCATATTTTCGGTGCTCGGTGCAGCAGCGAGCAGGGCTGTACGGTCGAACAATATACTGTCAAAAGATGCGCTATTCAATAGTCTTGTGAGCATGTTAGACAAACACACGATGCTGGAGTGACGGCATTTGGCGACGCACTTGCTCCAGACGGCTGGGATCGATAGAGGCGATCGCCACTCCTGGGTTTTCGTCGGCATCTGCCAAGATAATGCCCCACGGGTCAATAATGACAGCGTGACCGTGCGACTGCCGCAAGGCGTTATGTCGTCCGGTTTGGGCAGGCGCAATCACGTAGCAGGTGTTTTCGATCGCCCGCGCCTGCAAGAGCACTTGCCAATGATCTTTGCCCGTATAAGCCGTGAAGGCAGCAGGTATCACCAGCACCTCTGCGCCCATCTGCGACAGATGCCGATAGAGTTCGGGAAAGCGCACATCGTAGCAAACCGACAAACCGAGGCTACCCAACTCTTTAGAGTGATATACATCAGGCAGCTTTGTCCCAGCTAAAACGCTCTGTGACTCCTGATAGGTGTTGCCATCGGGCAAATTCACATCAAACAGGTGAACTTTTTCATAGCGCGCTAGCTCTTCGCCCGCTGTGCCAATCAGGACTGCGGTGTTGTAAACTTTGCCGTTCTCGGCTGGAACTGGAAAACCACCGCCCAAGAGCGTGATCTGATACTTTTGCGCCATTGTCTTGAGAAACTTGCTGCTCGCTTCGGCGATCGCTTCTGCTTGGGCGAGCTTAGCCTCCTCATCGCCCAAAAACGAGAAATTTTCTGGCAAACAGACAAGCTCGGCTCCTTGCCGCACTGCGAGATCGATTAAATCTTCTGCCTGAGCCAGGTTTTTGTCCAGGTCAGGAACACTATTCATTTGTACGGCAGCAGCAAGATAAGACTTCATAGAGACAATCAAGATGGCGGCAATTAAAGGACAAAGGCAACAGCTAGGCAACTTAGCAGAACCCCGAATCTGGAGGTTTGACTATTTCAAGTTTAGGTTCTTAAGGTTCGCGAATTGAATAAAACTCGACATTGTTCACCTGGACATTATTCACCCAGAAAATAGTACTAACGTTAAATGATTCAGGAATATTGGGTAAGTTGGGCAGTTCAATACTTACGATAGACTCAATGTCCGCAAAAAGTAGAGCGTCAAATGGATTTATTCCAAAATGAGGTTACGAGTCTAAATATAAAGGTTGACGCACTGCACCAAATTCTTGAGCAGTTGAGCAGCCAAACGAGCGAAATTCTGTCAGAAGTTAAGGTTACAGCAGGCGATCGATCTGCCCTACCGCCAGATCCACCCAGCCGCTATTCTTTTTCTAACCGCAAATCAAACAGCAGCCTGGAACACAAGGATGTTCTATCGGATGATAACTATCCCGATGAAGCCAAGGATGGCGATCGCCCCTTGTCCCCAGAGATCCAAATTCAACGCCTGACTGCCCAGTTAACTGCTGCATACAATCGGATCGCGGCTCTAGAGGAACAACTCTTGGCACAGCGAATCCATTAGCGGCTGACTGCGCCTGATGAATCGAATCTTTCTCTACGCAACTAGGCGTTCATTCTATATGTTCGCTCATATTGCCGTGAGGTGAGTTCTAGCGACTCCGAACTAGAACCCTCATCTAGGCTTCATCTTTCTGTGCTGAGGATTAAGGATCAATAAAGTGAACCCAATCTGAATTGCCGTCTAAGTATTTACCGACTAAATTAAGTGATATGGAATACAGGGTTACGAGATTTTACTGGCTCAGAAACCGAGATAGAAATCTGCCAAAGATGAAAGTCTAAAGTGAAAGATCGAGAAACCGGAAGTTCCACTCAACATATTGTCAATTCTCATTGTTAAGTCTCAGCGGGAGTTATCCCCTTCAGGTCAGAATATGACGGGAGGGGATTTTTTTGAGCCTCCATGGTTTGGAGTTTTATACTGAGCTGGGTACGATTTAGCAGGTATAAAATTAGCCTTCAATTAAGCGGCGCTGCTGATCCAAAAATGTTCGACAGCCCATCGAAGCATCAAACAGATGCAGTCCGAAATGGGCAGAAAGTTCCTCGCAAACCTTGACCCCGCGAATGCTGTTGCCCCGCACATCTAGCAGCGGCGAAAACACAGCTATCCCAATCTGACTCGGCACGACAACCAAAATGCCACCAGACACGCCGCTTTTAGCAGGCAACCCGACTGTATAGGCCCATTCGCCCGCGAAGTTATACATGACGCTGAGAATATCGCGAACATAGCCCGCCGCAACCGCCCGATCGCCCGTAATCGGATTCACGCCCCAGTTCGCTAAAGTCGCTGCCATGACTGCCAGATCCTGGCAAGTCACCATGATTGAACACTGCTGAAAATACAGATCCAGAGCCTCTTCAATCCGAGCATCAATCATGCCAAAATTCGCCATCAGATACGCCATTGCCCGATTACGATTGCCAGTCGTGCGCTCACTCATAAACGTGGACATATCCACATGCAAATCATGCCCGATGTAGCGGCGAAACATCTCCAGCAACCGATTTAGCCGATCGGTTGGATTCGCGCCTTTGATCAAGCTAGTGGTGGCGATCGCGCCTGCATTCACCATGGGATTATAAGGTCGCTTCGATTGCTCATCTAGCACGATCGCATTGAAAGCATCGCCCGTCGGCTCAACCCCAACCCTGGTCAGAAAGTAATCTCGCCCGTGGTCTTCCAAAGCCAGCCCTTGGACGAAGACTTTAGAAATAGATTGAA
>JBBSFA010000645.1:0-3044 GCA_038239185.1 Elainellales cyanobacterium
CAAGCACAGAGCAAGATTTCTCTGTTTGCGGGCTGCGGTTGTGGCATTCTGTTGCTGGTCAGCGCTCTGTTACAGTTTCAGGGGCAGACTTGGGCAGGGCTGGCTGCGATCGCTGTCACGATAATCCTGCTGGTGGCGTTTCTGATGCGATGGCTCAAAACCCGTAAGTTTATGCCGGCTGGTTTGATGCTGATTTTAGGAGTTCCGTCATTGGCGCTGATGGTCAGCCAATTGCTCAGCGTGTAAGTTGAGCCACTGCCCGGTATTTCTCCTCAATCTCTAAGTCCTCGCTTTGCCCTATCCTGAAGGGAGGGCTTAACAAACCTCTATGGATTGATTTATGAAGTGCATTATCAATCGCCGGGCACAGTTTTCTGCCAGCCATCGCTATTGGTTGCCAGAGCTAAGTGATGCGGAAAATGGCGATCGCTTTGGGCTTTGCGCCTGCGCTCCTGGGCATGGGCACAACTATGAGCTGTTTGTGGCAATGGAGGGCAATCTTGACCAATATGGGATGGTGCTCAATCTGTCTGACGTGAAGCAGGTGATCAGGCGAGAGGTGACGAGTCAGCTCGACTTTTCTTACTTAAATGATGTCTGGACAGAGTTTCAGCAGACGTTGCCAACCACAGAAAATATCGCTCGCGTGATCTGGCAGCGACTCGCGCCCGCTCTGCCAATTGTCCGCATTCAACTGTTTGAACATCCTGAACTCTGGGCTGAATACGAAGGAAACGGCATGGAAGCATATCTGACGGTTAGTACTCACTTTAGTGCAGCCCACCGGCTGGCGTTGCCTAATCTGCCGCTAGAGCAAAACTTTGAGATCTATGGCAAGTGTGCCCGTGAAAATGGGCATGGGCATAACTATCATCTGGAAGTGACGATTCAAGGCGAAATCGACCCGCGTACCGGCATGATTGCCGATCTGGTTGCATTCCAGAAGGCGATCGATGACTTTGTGGTTGAACCGTTTGACCACACCTTTCTCAACAAAGATATTGCTTACTTTGCTGAGGTGGTGCCGACCGCAGAAAATATTGCAGTTCACATTCGCGACCTCTTACAACAGCCCATCCGCGAGATCGGCGCAAAGCTCTACAAGGTCAAGCTGATCGAAAGCCCCAATAATTCTGCTGAGGTGTATGGGCTAGAGACTGAGATGGCGATCGCCTCACATCAATCTGAACCAGCACTGGCGCGGGTTTAAAGAACCTGTGGGGTGCGTCATCACGCACCCCATAGCATCCCTTAAGCTTGGGTAATTAATGTCCGATGACGGGGGCTATTGCAGGTGAGCGTGGGTCGGCTCAAGCCTACGGATTCGATCGCTGCCTCAATGTCAAACGTAAAGTAATCGTCTAAATGCGGCTCAGTGCTCTTAAGCAAGGTCAGGATGTAAGGCTTCATCTTGGCGTGAACCTCAGACTTGGGGTTCATATCCATCAGGGCTAGATGTCCACCCGGACGCAAGAGCCGTTTGGCTTCTCGGAAGATATCGATCGCTGCCTCACGCGGCAATTCGTGAAACAGCAAGAATGCCGAGATCAGGTCGAAAGAGCGATCGGGTAGTCCCGTTGCTTCAGCCAAAGCATGGAGCCAAGTGGGAGTTGGAGATTGCGATCGACCGTCCAATGAACTGGAATCCAGGATGGCGGAGTTTTTGGCACGATATTGGGCGATCGTCAGAAAATAAGGCGACAGATCGACCCCTGTAATTCGAGCTTGAGGATAGACGGCTTGGAGTGCAAATGTGCTCATGCCCACACTGCAACCGAGATCAAGGATATCGTTAGGCGTGGGAATTTGCGCTGTGAGCAGATCGTGATAGCTCTGCCGCAGTTTGGCATCTCCGGCTGCGCCTGCCTCCGGCCAGATCCGGGCGTGAACTGCTTTAGCCGCGACTTCTACCTCCATTGCTGATTCCCAGCTCAAATTGCCCTGGTCGTAAGCATGAAAGGTTCGCAAATAATAGTCAGGATAGGTCAGCTCAGGGTTTTGCATCTGTGCTAGCTCTTTCTCCCATGCTGGCGCTAAATCTTCTGATTCGCTACGGGTACGAAGCGTTTGAACTTCTTGCTGCCAATAAACGCCGATCGTCTCGGCTCGTTTGATCATCATGGCACGGGCGCGATTTTTGGCCAGGTCTGCCAGCGGCTTGATGGCTAAAACTCCATTCACCAGTTGAGAAGCGAGTCCAGGAGCAGTCTTTGTGTTTCCAGTCATGCCGTAATCAATGAGAAGCAGTGCAATTATTATCTCAGAATAGATCTCTTACGGTTGAATCACCGAACAAATCCTCGATCGCCCCTTTAGAAAACCGTCTAGAAACGTAGAGATTCAGTCAGTTTCCTTAACTATTTGTTTTGCATTAATACTAGGCACGCTAATCTGTAAAGAATAATCACCTTTAATCGTCATTCTCTGTACTCCTATCCCTGTCAAGTGACTCTTTTATGGCACAGTCCCACTTTGATACTGAAAACGGACACCAGTCCTTTGAGCTGCCGGGTGCGAAACCTCACTACAATCCCGATCGCCCCGGTCAGGTCGAGCATATCTTTTTGGATCTGGTGCTAGACATTCCTCGGCAGCGGTATCAAGGCACCTGTCACACTCGGTTAAATCCGGTTCGTAGCGGCATCGATCGCCTCACTTTAGATGCTGTCAATCTCAATATCGAGTCGGTGCAGGTCGAAGGCGTAGAGCAAAAGTTTGACTACGATGGCGAACAGCTTCAGATCAAGCTCAATCCGGTGACAGAGGCAGGAAAAGCGCTGACCTTGGCGATCGCCTACCAGGTTGAACAGCCCCAGCGCGGTATCTACTTCATCGGCCCTAACGCGCATTATCCTGACAAACCCACTCAGGTCTGGACTCAGGGTGAAGATGAAGATTCCCGCTATTGGTTTCCCTGTTTTGACTATCCGGGGCAACTTGCCACCTCTGAAATTCGAGTGCGCGTTCCCAAATCGATGATCGCCATCTCCAATGGTGAACTAATCGAGACCCAGGAAGAGGGTGAAGAAAAGATTTACCACTGG
>JBBSFA010000646.1:0-3041 GCA_038239185.1 Elainellales cyanobacterium
ATCACTAGACTGGGTTGGCGATCGAGGAAGACCTCGCGCCCCTGCTGAAGGTCAGCCGCTTGGTGAACCCAATACCCCACCTGTTGCAAATGCCAGCCGAGCAGCGATCGCAAGTGGGGATTTCCCTCGACAATTTGGATACAAACAGATCCCACAGCGCCAAAGTTTACGACAATTTGATAGGTAGCTGTCCTAAGGGTGGCAAAGCTTCATAACTTATAAATAGGATTGCTCTCTTTACCCTAACAAAGCATTTGTCAAGGATTTGTAACTCCTGCTACGTGCAGAACTTATAGCGCACGGATTCGATCAACAATCTTTTCAAATGAGTCTTTTAGCCGAGCCAGATGACCTAGGCTTTGAAGTTATAATACGTGTATCTACGATGACACTCTAGCTTTCTGGGGACTTGTAAATTAGCAAAACTCAATTTTTTAGAAGGAGCAGGCTTGCCGCTTTTTTGGGAAAAATGAAGAAAACTAGTTCACCTGCGATCCTCAAAGCTGGGTCAAGGATCTGTAGTCAGAGGAAGTTACGGTTAAAGCACATTCCAAAGCGTTGCGTTCTTAGAACATCACCCTATGCTTCAAGATGCCCTCACAATCCGTTACTACCAAAGAGTGACTGACTCTCTGGTTGAGCAGTGGAATCGCGGGTATCGCTACGATGACCTTCGACAATATATTGAAGGCTACATCGCAGCGTTGCGTCACACTGATGCGATCGAACCCTTCCAGATTCATCGTCTGGAGGAGGAGGTTACCCGGTATCTCTATGATTCGTCCAACTTTGAAACGCTTCAGCCTGAAACTGAACGAGACTACTACCGCCAATAAGTTTGTTTGAAAAATCCCCTCCAGTGACTGTAGCGAGCTTGGAGGGGGCTGTTTTCTCAAGGGCGATTTGGGCGATCGCCTATCTAGCTTTGCGAAAGTTCTGTAGCGTGCAGAAGCTTATGAGCTATGAGGCAAGCGCGACTTCCACCATTTCTTGAAGTTCACCTTTCTGGTAAAGCTCGATCAAAATATCCGAGCCGCCCAAAAATTCGCCGTTGATATAAACCTGTGGAATGGTCGGCCAGTTCGAGTATTCCTTGATCCCTTGCCGAACTTCGGAGTCGGAGAGGACATCAATCGTCTCGAATGGGGCACCTAGCACATTAAGAATTTGCACTACGTTGTTTGAAAAGCCGCACTGGGGCATTAGCTTGGTGCCTTTCATAAACACCACGATTTTGTGGCTATTGACAATTTGATCGAGCCGCTGTTGAACTTCTGGGGTCATGCTACTTTCCTCAATGGGTTGATTGATTTCACGATCCTAACGCAACCCAATCTTCTGGCGTGTGGGTTTCCATCGTCAACGCATGAATCTGATCCGTTGCCATTGCCTGCTGTAACGCACCATAAACTAACTGATGGCGCTGTACTAGCCGCTTCCCTTGAAACTGGGGCGAAACTACAACGACTTTGTAGTGATCCATGCTGCCCGTTAGATCCTGAACCTGAACCTGGGCATCTGGTAGACCCACCTTGATCATTTCTGCTACTTGCTCTGGGTTAACCATTCACCCTCCTGATTACGGATATGAGGCGCTGCGAATTTAGGCAAAACAACAGCCATGCCATAGGTCTTAAGTTTAGCAGGTGTCTCGCTAAGCTGTTCAGCCTTGCCTTTAACGAGGTGCTGCCGGACTAGGTGCTGCCAGACTAGGTGCTGCCGGACTAGGTGCTGCCGGATTAGGTGTCGCAGGGGTTGCAGGTGCCGCAGAGCTAGGGCTGGAACCGGGGCGCGGATAGGGTGAAGAAACAAATCCCAATTCGTAGAGCTGCTGATAGGCTTTTTGACCCAATTCGCGGGTGGGGTTCTGGCTGTCGATAATTTGAACTAAAAGCGGGACAGACAGCTCAGGCTTGTTTTCGGCTCGGTGAACTAGGGCGAGCTGATAGGTTGCCTCATCGCGCATTTGAGCGGTGGCGATCGCCTGTTGGCGTTGAGCATCTGCAATGCGGGTATCAATCCCTGAAAAGCTAGTTGCCAGTCTTTGGTAGAAATTAGAAAGCTGGTTGAACACCTCGCGGGCTTCTTGGAGCTTTTGCACCGCTACCGGGTAGCTTTGGGAAGAAACCGCGCTGCTAGCCTCCTGCATTAAGCGCTGTCCACCTTGGGTGCTGAGAATGCCGCTCTCTAAGGGGCGTAAATCCTGATTGTCGTTAGAGTTAGCACCAGAATCGGCAGGAGAGACAGTGGGCTGAGCCGTTTGTGCTTGCACGACTGGAGCGTGAAATACCGTGAAAGCGGCGGCTGATAAAGAGATCAGACCGACGAAAGACAAGGATCTAGGGATACCGTGCAATAGCATGAAGGACTTCTGCAAAGTTGTGTGACAGCGAACGTTTTTAACCTTGGGGTATATTACCATTGCAGTCCTCACTAAGTTTAAATTTCTATAAAGTTGATTTTTGGAAGACCGATAAAATGCGTCTTGTCAGCAGCCAAACGATATAGAGCAAGAGGCTATTGGGACTGAAATTGGGGAGAATAGGTTCCCGATTTTTGTCTGAATTTTTGAGCGAATGAAAGGCGGATATGGGAGGCGAGGAGCAGGATTTGGGATGGGACGGGCTAATTTTACAGCGCGGCAATCAGAAATTATCCGTTTGTAAGCTAGCCGATCGCTTGACCGTTCGCCTGCTCGATCCAACCGCTGAGGCGATCGCGCAACTTGCCCAACGATTTGTCCGATCGCACGACTGGATTGAATCGGCGCAGCTTTTCATTCTCCAAGTTGATTCTGCTCAGCTAGAGCCGATCATGGAATTGCTGAGAGCGGATGCGGCGATCGCGTTCGTCAGTCATGCTTACGCGCTGGCTAGCCAGCCAGATGCCGTTTTTTATTTGACCGATCAGATCACGCTTCAGTTTGCTGAGGGCACGGATGCGAGCCGGATGCAGGCGATCGCATCTGAGGCAGGGCTGCAAATTCTCAAATTAGTGTCGGGGGCGGCAAAAACGTTTGTCTTTCAAGTTATGCCGTCCGC
>JBBSFA010000647.1:0-3036 GCA_038239185.1 Elainellales cyanobacterium
TAATAGCTGGAGCGAAGCCTCAGTATTCTGCAAACTTTAGTTACGGTTTAACTCGGACTGATACGAATTTTTGGGAAATCCATTAAATTCATTGAATTACCGCTCTAGCTCAGGACTGAATCGCTAATTCTCGGAGGGCTGGTCAACCAAGATGGAAACGCTGGAATTTATCATTTATCCAGATGGACGGGTGCAAGAAAAAGTGACGGGGATTGTAGGCGCATCCTGTGCTGAAGTCACAGCGGCGATCGAGGCTCATCTCGGCGTAGTCATTACCCAAGAGCTTACTTCTGAGCATTTTTCCGCTTCTATCCAGCAGTCTGCCTCGGTGCAGCCTCAGACAAATTTTAGTCAATGGTAATTTAGGCAGTTTCATAGCAGTTCCGTTTGCTAGAAAACATTTTATTCAGAAAGATTTTATATCTAACGTAGCTGCACTCGTGCTATTGATTCAGTATTGACTCATGTGTTGCTTCAGACGTTTGACTTGAATTTTGTTCAGTTCCCACTCACTTACATAACAATCGCTCATGTCTCACTTTAGTCAGATTAAAACCCAGATTCGCGATCTCTCTTCTTTGCAAGCCGCTCTAACCGACCTAGGGGTGAGTTGGAAAGCGGGTCCCCAGCCTGTGCGTGGCTATCAGGGACAGACCCAAACGGCTGAGATTGTGATTGAGCAAGAGAATGGATATGACATCGGCTTTAGCCAGAAAGACGAAGCCTATGAGCTAATTGCAGATTTGCAGTACTGGCAGCAGCCGCTTACGGTTCAAGGGTTTCTGAATCGTGTGACTCAACGCTATGCCTACCACACAGTGATGCAGGAAACGACAAATCAAGGCTTCCAGCTCGCCGAACAGCAGCAAAATCAGGATGGCTCGATTCGTCTAGTGCTGCAACGCTGGAGCGCATAGGGCACAGGTAAAGCGATGCAATTAGACTGAACAGAAAGGCTGGAGGCTGAGTTACAAAAATTGCTCGGCTTCTGGTCTTTTCTGTAAGAGAATATCTGTAAGAGAATAACAGCTAGGTTGAATTGACCAAACGTTGGATTAGCGAGTAACGATTAGCGAGTAACTCTTATGAGTGAAAATCAGTTTTCTGCTCAACAGACAAGCGAAACCCAGACAGGCTTTGAGCCAGAATTGGGCGGCGGCTTTCGAGATGCGTCCGATCGCACCGGGTTTGAGCCAGAACTGGGCGGCACTGCGCGGCAAACGGGGGTTTATGTCGATGAAATTACCTGTATTGGCTGCAAGCACTGCGCTCATGTGGCGCGCAACACTTTCTACATTGAGCCAGACTACGGACGATCGCGCGTGATCCGCCAAGAGGGCGATACGGAAGACATCATCCAAGAGGCGATCGATACCTGTCCCGTGAACTGCATTCACTGGGTCGATTACACCGAACTGAGAAAGCTGGAAGACGAACGCAAATATCAAGTCGTGCCGATCGCCGGATTTCCAGTTGATCGGGCGATGGTAGCGGCGGCGCGACGGCGGCAGCTCCGCGATCGGCAAGAAAAACAGGGCTGAGTTTAGCTCAAGATAAGTTCATTGGGTCAATGTCGATCGTTAGGCTCACGGCGGTGGGGCAATGCGATCGCAAGTCTGTCAGATCTGGAATATCGCGATCGGCGGGGCATTTCAGCAAAATCTGCCAGCGGTAGCGCCGAGCAACTTTGGCAACGGCGGCAGGGGCAGGACCCAAGAGCTGATAGGCTGCTTCCGGATTTTGTGAGGTGGATACATTGGGAAATAGAGAGCGAATATGGGTGGCGATCGCTTCGGCAGCTTGCTGAACCCCGGTGGCATCAATGCCGCTCAGTCGCAATAGCACCAACCGACCACAGGGCGGATAGCGCAGAGCTTCGCGGTAGTTCAGTTCTGCTTTTGCAAAGGCAGTATAGTCCTGTCGCACCACTGCCTCGATCACCGGATGCTGCGGCGTATAGGTTTGCAAAATCACCTGCCCCGGATTGTCGCCGCGTCCGGCGCGCCCTGCCACCTGAAGCAACGTTTGAAACGCGCGTTCACTGGCGCGAAAATCTGCCATGTGGAGCAATCCATCTGCCGCAATCACCCCCACTAGCGTCACTTGGGGCAAATCAATTCCCTTCGTCAACATTTGGGTTCCCACCAGCAGATCGGCTTCGCCTTGGGCAAACTGGTTAAGCAAGGCGCGATGGGCACCTTTAGCGCGAGTCGTATCGCTGTCGAAACGCAGACAACGCAGCTCCGGCAACTGTTGCTCTAGCTCCTGCATCACCCGCTGTGTGCCGCTGCCAAAATTTTTGAGATAGGGTGAACTACAGGCAGGACAGTTATCTGGGTGAGACTGTCCATATCCGCAGTAGTGGCAGCGGAGCGATCGATATCCTCCGGATTGCGGCTGGTGAAACGTGAGCGAGACATCACAATGCGGACACTCCATTACATAACCACAGCTCCGACAAGAGACAAACGTGCTGTGTCCCCGCCGATGGATAAACAGTAAGCCCTGCTGTTTGGTGTCGCGCAGTTCGATCAAAGCCGACTGAAGCGATCGACTGAAGATCGATCGATTGCCATGCTGGAGTTCTTCCCGCATGTCTACCACTTTCAGCGGCGGCATCGGACGAGCCATTACCCGCTGAGACAGCGAAAGGTAAGTAGAGGGCGGAGCAGCTTCCACCCAACTTTCCAGCGAGGGCGTAGCTGAACCTAGCAGCAGCGGACAATTCGCGAGTTCTGCCCGCCATTTCGCGACGGTGCGGGCATGGTAGCAAGGCGCGGGCTGATCTTGTTTAAAGCTGCTGTCATGTTCTTCATCCAGAATGATCAAGCCCAGATTGGTCAGCGGCGCAAAGATTGCCGATCGCGTCCCGATCACAATCTGCGGCGTGCCGTGCAAAAGCTGTCGCCAAGTGTCGTAGCGTTCGCCATCCGACAGGGCGCTGTGATAAACATGCACCTGTTTACCAAACCGGGCACGGAAGCGATCGGTAAGCTGTGGCGTTAAGCCAATTTCGGGAACCAGGACTAATGCCGA
>JBBSFA010000648.1:0-3031 GCA_038239185.1 Elainellales cyanobacterium
CTGGCTTCTTCGTCTAGCTGACTTTTTAACTCCTCGGCAAGTTCCTTGTCCTGCACAATAATCCGGGAAATCACGACGCGATCGAGAAAAACTTTGCGATCGATGAAATGTTCCTGAAGCTTGGGTTCAGTCACATCTTCCCGCAGCTTTTTCAGCCGAAAATTCGTCGAAAGTTGGTTGTGAAACGCTTCGTAGGTTAAGCCGTTATTGGCGAGCCATTCCTGAAACTGGCTGGGATCAGTGAGCTGATTTTGCAGCCGGAAGTCGATGACCGCCTGCTCGACCACTGCCGAGTTGAGATTGGCAGTCCCGGTTTGCGACTGAGCGGATGTCTTTAGCTCGCGCTCAATCACGAATTGCCGGACAATATCGCCAATGAACCCATCTAGCTTGCGATTGGCTTGCAGATAGCGAAAGACTTGCCCCATCGAAATGGGCTGCTCGTCAATTGTTAAAAAAGATTCGGATGCCATGAACCAGCCGGGGTGTTGTGCTTGCAAACTTCATTATGCCCAAACTCCTGGCTAGTTCATCCAAACTTTATCAAGACGTTAGGTAAAACTACGATCGCGATCGCTTCACTTCGCACCCAAATCCAGGTGAGATTTGCCTATAGTATAGGAGTATTAATTACGGCAGGTTTAGCCCTCTAAGCGTATGTCAGAGCGTATGTCAGACCCTACCGTTGCAAATCAGGCGATCGCTGAATCGGGATTCCTCGCGCAAGCCATAGCCGATCAAAAGCTGGTCGTGCCGCCCGGTCAAGACGACCTGCCCTGCGATGATGGAGAACCGATGGAAACGCAGCGCCACAAGCTCCAGATGGACTTGTTGATTGACGGACTCACAATTTGGTTAGATCAACGTTCCGATGGTTACGTCAACGGCAACATGTTTGTGTACTACAGCATGGAGCAAGTGCGAAACCGCGATTTCAAAGGTCCTGATTTCTTTGCCGTGGTGGGTGTGCCCAAAGGCGAACGCAAGAGCTGGGTGAGTTGGGAAGAGGGCAAAGCGCCCGATGTCGTGATCGAGCTGCTGTCTGACAGCACTGCCGAGTACGACAGAACGCGAAAAAAGCAGATCTATCAGGATCAGATGCGCGTTTCGGAATACTAATGGTTTGATCCGTTTAGACCCGACGATTTAGCTGGCTTTGTCATGCAGCACGGGGTTTATCAGCCGATCGCTCCAACTTCGCAGAATGGGTTAATTAGTCCAGCCTTAGATCTTGCCCTTGTGCGCTGGGAAGGCAGCTACAAGAAAATTCCAGCCGTTTGGCTGCGCTGGGCATCTTTGTCAGGTGAAGTGTTACCGATCGCGGAGGAAATCGCCGAGCAGGAGCGCGACCGAGCAGTCTTGGCGCAGCAGCAAGCTAATTTGGCGCAACAACAGGCGAATTTAGCGCAGCAGCAAGCCAATCTGGCACAGCAGCAGGCGAACTTGGCGCAGCAACGAGCAGACTCAGCAGAATCACAGATCCGACAGGTTGTGCTGAATTTGCTGCAAACCAGAATGCCGATCGCCCAGATTACCCAAATCACAGGATTACCTGAAGCCCAGGTTGAGGCGATCGATGCGACAGAGTAGAGCGATCGCTCCCTAGCCAGTTTTCAGCACCGCAAAGTCCGAGCCGTGCAGCGCCCCGTTTTGCGAAGTCGATCGCGTTAGGGTCGCGAACTGCCCACCGCCGCCAAACCCTGCCGCCTCACCGTTGGCATTGTAGAAGAGCCGTCCAGTCGATCGGATGTAGGTGATCGATGCCGTGCTGGTTTGCGCCTCTGCCGTACTGTTCACCGTGCTGAAGCTGATGCGATCGCCGAGGGCTGGAAAGGTCTTTTGCGCCAGCACAATTTTGTCCTCGCCACGTTTGAAATCGGTGATCGTATCAATGCCTTCTGACTTCTGGAACGCACTGCCCGACTGGAACACAAACCGATCGTGTCCGGCATCTCCTGTGAGGCGATCGTTGCCGCTGCCGCCGCTGAGGCGATCGTTGCCGCTGTTGCCCACTAGCTTATCTCTGCCGCCGTTACCCGTCAGCGTGTCGGCATCGTTGCTGCCCGTCAGGGAGTCGCTGCGTTGCGTACCAGAGATTTCGCGGTAGTTATCGAGCTTATAGTTGAGCTTAGGCGATCGATTCACCGTCAGAGTCTGCTTGGATAGATCGGCTGTGATTGACACTTTAGTTTCGCCGGAGGCATCCACTACGCCCGATTTACCGGATGAGGGTTGCTTAAACAGAATAAAAAGCGATCGATTGAGCAACAGTGACGCATCTGTCGTTCCAGCGTTCGCACTGACTAGATCAGGCTTGCCATCCCGATTCAGATCCCCGATCGCCAGCCCGTTGGGGGATGTGCCCACCGTAAAACTAGAGCTTTTGCTGAAGCCACCCTTGCCGTCGCCCGTCAAGACTGCGACCTGACTGGCATCTCGATTTGCGGTCACAATGTCTAGCTTGCCGTCGCCGTTGAGATCTTTAGCCGCGATCGCGCTCCCGATCAAATTAGTGGTCAAAGCGGTCGTTTTTTTAAAGCCGCCGCTGCCGTTGCCCAAGAACACCAGCACATTGTCAGTCGTATTGGCTTGATTGACAGTCGCCACATCTAGCTTGCCGTCGCCGTCAAAATCGCCAACTGCAAGGGCAACAGGCAGAACGCCATTGAGATCAAACGTTTTGGTTTCGCCAAAATTGCCTTTGCCGTCGCCAAACAGCAGCGTCAGCGTACTCGATCGCCCCTCCACGGTGGCTAAATCCAGCTTGCCATCGCCATCAAAATCGCCTGTGGCAACGGCAAACGGCTCTTTGCCCTGCGATCGATCGCTGAGGGTGCGGTTGCTAAACGTGCCGTCGCCCTTGCCCAGCAGCAGCGAAAGATTACCTGAGCCAGAGTCTGCATTCGCAGTCGCCAAATCCAACTTGCCATTGCCGTCAAAGTCAGCCGCAATCAGCGAATTTGGCTTACTGCCGACTTTAATCGTGCTGGCAGTGCCAAAATTGCCGTCGCCGTTGCCCAGCAGCAGCGAA
>JBBSFA010000649.1:0-3029 GCA_038239185.1 Elainellales cyanobacterium
ATCCCTTGGTAGATGTGCTACCAGTTATTCCAGTTTTCTTCTTGCTGCTAGCGTTTGTCTGGCAGGCATCAGTTGGCTTTAGATAAGTGTTTATAGGCGATAAGTGTTTACAGGCTGTTTTTGTTTACAGACTTTCTTGAGAAGGTTTGCAGAAAGGCGATCGAATCGATCGCCTTTTTTATTACGCGTAATTTTAGACTGGCAGGCTAAACCACGCGATTCTGCCGAATACATTCGGCATACCAGCTTGCACTCGCCTTGGGAATCCGCTTTTGCGTCGGAAAATCGACTCGCACCAGCCCAAAGCGCCGATCGTATCCCAGCGACCATTCAAAGTTATCCAGCAGACTCCAGGCAAAATAGCCCTTGAGCAAATAGCCTTCGTTCACCGCCCGATGCGCCGATTGGAGATAGTGCCGTAGGTATAAGATGCGATCGCTGTCGAGCACATTGCCCTGTGCATCGGCTTCATCTTCAGCCGCACAGCCATTTTCGCTAATGAAGATCGGCAGGTCGCGCAATCCCAACGTTTCGCTGATGTGGCGCACGCCCCAGTACAGCGATTCTGGCTGGAGAAACAGCCAGGGCATGTTGAGCTTGGGATGGGCTTTGGCAAACTTGACCGACTCAAATCCGGCTTCGGTATCGGCAGCGCGAACGTAAGTGCCGCAGTAGATATTAAATCCCAGCGCATCCAACGGCTGATGAATAATCGCCAGATCGCCGTCTTGTATCTTAGGAACTGCTGCCCCCGCCTCCATAAAGCTGACATCGTAGGCTCCAGTCAGCGCGGGCAGCAAAATCCCGCCGTTGTAGCCGAAATTGCGGAAGGCTTTCTGAGCGGCAGCAATGTGGTCGGGCGATTCTGCGATCGGCACAGGTACAGCAAAGTTATCGACCAACGCCACCGAACAAGGCTGCGGCGAAGCGGCGCGAATTGCCTGACAGCCCAACCCGTGTGCCAGCAGCGCATGATGGCAAGTCTGCCAAACTTCGCTGGCATTACTGACCTGGCATCCCGGTGCATGAACTGGCTCACCCGACACGCCATAGCCCATCTGCGTAAAGCAGCTAATCTCGTTCAAAGTCATCCAGTGCGTGATCCGATCGCCCAACCGACTGACCACTGCCGTCGCGTAATCCGCAAAATCATCCGCCATCTGCCGACTCCGCCAGGAGCCATATAGATCTTCTAACGCCTGGGGACTGTCCCAGTGAAACAGCGTGGCATGGGGAGTAATGCCATGTTGCAGCAGACAGTCTACCAGACGGCGATAGAAATCAATCCCTGCCTCGTTGACTGCGCCGCGCCCATCTGGCAGCACTCGCGACCAAGAAAGGCTGAAGCGGTAGTGCTGAATTCCCAGATCTGCCATCAGCTTCACATCTTCGGGATAGAGATGGTAGTGATCACAGGCGATCGCCCCCGTGTCGCCATTCAAAACTCGTCCGGGGCGATCGCAGAAGGTATCCCAGACGCTGGGCTTGCGTCCCTCTATGGCAGCGGCTCCTTCAATTTGGTAGGCAGAGGTTGCCGCTCCCCACCAAAAGTCTTGGGGAAACTGATAGCTAGTCGAGTGATTCATATTGCTATGCGGTAAAAATTAGCGCTGACTCCACAACAATTGTGGGGGGTGTTCTAAACTTGTGTATTGATAGCCCTGTTGGACTGACAGCCTCTCGCACAGCCCCCCTAATAACTTAGAAGGAAGTATTGTGATCGATCTCAAGCAGCTACGCGAAAATCCAGAGCAGTTTCAAAACCGTCTTGCTTCACGGGGCGGCAGCTATGACCTGCAAACGATTCTTGACCTCGATCGCCAGCAGCGCGAGATTGAGGCGAAGCGATCGCAGCTACAAGCCCGCAGCAATGAGATCGGTAAGCAGGTGGGGCAAAAGATGAAATCGGCGGCAAAAGACGATTCAGCAGTGCAAGCGTTGCGCGATGAAGGCAATCAGGTGAAGGCGCAGTTGGGGGAGATGGAGCCGCAGGAGAAAGAGCTGAAGGAGCAACTTCATAGCCTGCTGCTGACGATTCCGAACTTGCCGGGTGAGACTACGCCGATCGGCAAGACTGAAGAGGAAAACGTGGAGCTGCACCGCTGGGGCGATGAGTATTTGCCGACGAATCCAAATATTTTGCCGCACTGGGAGATTGGCGAGAAGTTGGGGATTTTGAACTTCGAGCGATCGGCAAAAATTGCCCAGAGCCGCTTTGTAACTTTGATTGGGGCTGGCGCGGCATTGGAGCGGGCTTTGATTCAGTTCATGCTGGATCAGCATATCCAGGCTGGCTTTACTGAGGTGATTCCGCCGCTGTTGGTGAACAGTCAATCGATGACGGCTTCGGGGCAATTGCCCAAGTTCGCGGAGGAAGCGTTTCAGTGTAGAGGCGATGACCTGTGGCTGATTCCGACCTCGGAGGTGGCGATCAATAATCTTTATCGGGACGAAATTATTGCAGCGGAGGATTTGCCCCTGCACTACTGCGCGTTTACGCCTTGTTTCCGGCGGGAGGCAGGCAGCTATGGGCGTGATACGCGGGGGCTAATTCGGCTGCATCAGTTTGACAAGGTGGAAATGTTTAAGTTTGTCCACCCGGAGACATCGGAGCAAGAGCTGGAGCATGTGCGCGATCGCGCCGAGAGCATTTTGCAGGCGCTGAAATTGCCCTATCGGGTGATTACGCTCTGCACGGGTGATATGGGCTTTGCGGCCGCCAAAACTTACGATCTAGAAGTTTGGCTACCTTCAGCAGGCAAATATCGCGAGATTTCTAGCTGCTCTAACTGCGTCGATTTCCAGGCACGCCGCAGCAATATTCGCTTCAAGGAAGCAGCTAAGAAGGGCACTCAGTTTGTGCATACGCTGAATGGATCTGGACTGGCGATCGGGCGAACAATGGCGGCAATTTTGGAAAACTACCAGCAGCCAGATGGGACGGTGAAAATCCCCGATGCGTTGCAGCCTTACCTGAAACGGGATGTGCTGTAAGGATGTGCGATCGAACCGTTTTGACTTCTAAGCTG
>JBBSFA010000650.1:0-3020 GCA_038239185.1 Elainellales cyanobacterium
AAGGGCGAAGTGACAGAGCAGGAGGCTCGTAACTTGGTCGATACGCTGCTTTCTCAGCGCACTCAGCAATCAACTTCAGGAACGTCGGGTACTGTAGCAACGACACCTTCTGCGCCCCCGGAGATTCAGCTAGAGCTACAGGAGCTAACGGCGCAGATTGTCGCTATGCGGGCTGAGCTAGAACGGATCAGGAATGAAGATACCCCATCCTGATCTGCTCCTGACCTACACTTAGTTAGTCGTTTTCCCAATGTTCACGACCGACCAGATCACCGATGCGATCGCGCAGCAAAAAATTGCAACGTTCGAGTTCGCATTCAACAAGCGCCCATTCGCGTGCCGGAATAAACTGGCAGAGGATGTAGATCGGCTGCTGGCGACTGACTTTACCTTTACGGACGAGTTCACGCGCCTCGTCTTGGATCACGTTGAGAGAATACTGTGCAGATTGAAGCATAATCACCCTCTTACTGGCTAATGAAATTTTGGTGAGAAACAGAAAACTTGTATGGAGCAACCCAAAGTAGCTGTAGGAATAGAAATAAATAAAAACTGACGCTAAATTTAACAGAGGTGGATTGTAGTCCTCTATACTAAACCCATTTTATCTTCGCGCTAAATACCTTTTGATTGTATTAAGAACCGCTAAAAAAGTCATCAAATCCTAACTAGATTCCACGTGTTCCTGATGCTGAAGCACTCAGAAGTCGGTGAATTCATAGAAAAATTGCCGTATCTGTTGCGAAAGATTAAAAAACTATGAAACTTATCAGAGCTTTGAGCTAACGGCTCTCACTGCCTCGCTGCCGTTTTAGCAAGGTATCTCTGTTACTTCTCATTGCTTCACGTTTAGCCCTAACTTTAACTGGGAAACGAGTTAGGCTAGCGTCGCTTGACGGTCATAACGCTTACAACATAGCTCTGCTGCCAGCTCTAGCGCTGCTCTCATGCTGGTCGCCTCCGCCTTGCCCTGCCCTGCAATGTCAAAGGCTGTGCCGTGGTCAGGCGATGTGCGGACAAAGGGCAAGCCGATCGAAGTGTTGACGGCGCGATCGAACGCCATCAGCTTGACGGGGATGAGTCCTTGATCGTGGTAAAGCGCTAGATAGGCATCGTGAGCGGGCGCGGTTAAATCGGTAGGGCCATACCACGCTTGCCCCGGACGCACCCAAAACGTATCAGGCGGAACCAAGCCCGCTAGCTGGACTTGAGGCAGGCGATCGCGCATGGTTTGCAGCCACGGCAGCATCCAATCTTGCTCTTCAGTACCGAGCTGCCCCTGTTCGCCGCTGTGGGGATTGAGTCCGGCGATCGCAATGCGCGGCTGGGAGATGCCAAAGTCTTGCTGTAAGCAGTCGATCAGTAGCTCTAGCTTGCGGGTCAGCAGATCGGGCGTGAGGGCATCTGCCACCTGCCGCAGGGGAATGTGAGTCGTTGCCAGCAGCGATCGCAATGTCCAGCCCGTATGCGGCGATCGCGCCACAAATAACATGCCGTAGCGGGTCACGTTGGCTTTTTCTGCCAGCAGTTCTGTTTGTCCTGGATAGAAATGTCCGGCGGCTTTCCAGGCAGACTTGGCGATCGGAGCTGTGACAATGCCCTGAAATTTACCTTGCAGCGTCTGGGCGATCGCCGTTTCCAGAAAGCGAAAGCTAGCCGATCCGCTGGCTGCATTGCCGACCCCTGGTTTAATTTGAGCGATCGTCGCTGCATCAAGGGGAACATCCAGCACGGTGACTTGGCTCAGATTGACTAGATCGCCATTCGTTTGATGCGCTAGGCGATCGGCTGTTTGCTGAAGGAGCTGCCGATTGCCGACGACGGTAATCTGGCAATTACGGGTAACTGCAGGATCTGCCAGTGCCTTAAGGATCACTTCAGTGCCAATGCCTGCCGGATCACCTTGCGCGATCGCCAGTTGGGTCAGTGGAAGCGATCGAGAAGCTGGATTTGTTGTCGCGGTGATCATCAGAATTGCCCCCAAACTGTTCTACAATGCTTTACACGGCTTACGCGAAATACTGGAGATGACACCGCAATGGGCGAAATTTTTACAGCAGCAGTTGTGCCTCCTGTGCTGATTTTAATCGGACTCAGCATGGGTTTTTTGATGCTCAAACTTCAGGGCGGCGAAGAATAGCAAACTCTTTTCCGCGCTTTATCAGCTTGTGGTGATTGGCATGTGGCGATCGACAGGCAACGGCAGGTTGGCAGGGCAGGTTAGCCTATAGAGGGCTGACCTGCTTTTTTTGAGGTTATCCGCCTTTGGCGAATTCTGGATAGAGGGTCATCCCGCCATCAATAAACAAAGTCGTGCCGTGAACATAGTCAGAATCATCTGAAGCGAGCCAGACTGCCGCTTTGCCAATGTCATCCGGTAGCCCTACCCGCCCATAGGGGATCAGCTTGAGCAGCCTGGCTTTTTCTTCAGGCTTGCTCCAGGCATCCTTATTGATGTTGGTTTCGATCGCCCCTGGCGCAATGCTGTTCACCCGGATTTTTTGGGGCGCAAGCTCCTGAGCGATGCTTTTCATCAACAGATCAATACCGCCTTTGCTGGAGGCATAGTTGACATGACCCGCCCAAGGGATCACCTGATGCACCGAACTCATGCAGATAATCTTGCCAGCCGCGCAGGACACATCGGGTCGGATGCCCTGTCGCAGAAAGATCTTGGCAGCTTCGCGGGCGCAGAGAAATTGTCCAGTAAGATTGACGCTTATCACTATTTCCCACTGCTCCAGGGTCATCTCGGCAAAAGCAGCGTCCTTTTGCACGCCAGAATTGTTCACCAGAATATCGATCGCGCCAAAGTGCTGAAGCGTTTGATCAAACATTGCTGTCACTTCCGCTTCTTTGGCGACGTTTGCCCCGATCGCGATCGCGTTGCCGCCTTGGGCTTGGATATCCTGCACAATCTTTTCGGCTTCGTCTTGCTCGGAACGGTAGTTAACCACCACGGTAGCTCCCGCCTGCGCTAGGTGTCGAGCCACGGCTTCCCCAATTCCAGAGCTTGCCCC
>JBBSFA010000651.1:0-3013 GCA_038239185.1 Elainellales cyanobacterium
AAACTTCTCCAAAGCCCAAAGCTTTGCGGATCACTTCAGCGCTGGCAATATCACCCCCTTGCACCAGAATTTGGGTTTTGGGCAGCGGCTGATTCCAGGGATCATCCACAAATACATTGCCGTAACCCAATCCGCTCAAGCTTTCTCTCAGCTTTTGGGCTTGCTCTGGCTGGCTGGTGCTGTCTTGGATCGCAACTTTGAGGGTGGCAGATGAGGGGGTTGCAGCATAGTCGGGAGCCGTCAGACCAAAATATTGGTTCATCAGGGTACTGATTTTGGTTGGGTTTGGCAACCAATAGCTGGCTTCAAACTGACCACTAGTGCTGAAATCGCCGGGAAGCAACAGCATTTCGACTTTTGATCGATCGATCTTCGAGGCAAATCCGGCGAGCGCAATCAATTCCTCAACGCTGAGATTGGTATCCAAATGAGACTGAATAATCGATAGAAACTGCGGCAGTTTCAGCACTGTTGCAGGCTTCAGCGTTTGCTCCATCAGCGATCGCATCAGCATTTGCTGGCGCTGAATGCGTCCGATGTCGCCATATTGGTCATAGCGAAACCGGAGAAATTGCAGCGCGGTGTCGCCGTTGAGGTGCTGCTTGCCTTGCTTGAGATTGATATAGAGATGCTGAGTGTTGTCTTCATAGTGCAGGTCGTGAGGGACGTAGACCGTGACCCCTCCTAGCGCATCAATTAACTTGCCGACTCCATGCACGTTGATCCGCACATAGCGATCGATGCCGACTCCTCCCAAGAGCTGACTCACCGATCGGGCGGCTGAGGCAGGTCCGCCTGTCGCGTTGGCTTCGTTGATTTTCGTGGTTCCGCCCCCTTCTACCCAGGTACGAGTATCGCGGGGAATCGAGAGCGCCACTAGCCGCTGGGTTGCGGGATCGAAGCGCAGCAGCAGCATGGTATCGGACAATCCCTCTAGCGAGTTGATCGTCGGATCGTAGCTGAGTCCTTGGGAGCCGGGAGGCGGATTAGAGACATCGGAGGAGAGCACCTTGGTTCCCAACACCAGAATATTCACGGGTCGAGTCAGGGCAGGGACGCGCAAATCGCCTGTCGCGATGCCCGCTTGGTTAAAGGCTTTGGCTTCCGTCGCGGTCAGATGCCGCTGGGCGAGAGGCTTACTGGACATGGAGACTGCGAGCAAGGCTCCAGCCGTTGCAGCAACAGCCGCCACTCCCACCATCCCTAGCGTGAGCCAGAGCCATCGCAGCGTGCGGGGTGCGCCAGAAGTAGATTGAGCAGAAGGGGGCAGGGAATCGGATACATGAAGGGTCACAGGCTTCCTCACAACTGTTAGGCTGATTTTTTGAACAGCACATCTAGCGTGTCGATCGAAAAACCAAATTGCTGAGTTTCAAGTTTAGTCTGGAACTCGAAACTTAGCGCCTACTTAGCACCTAAAATTTCAGATTTTTTACGGTAGCCGATCGCCCAGATCGCTGAAGCCGGGTAAGCGAATCGGCTGGTGCAGCCACAGCCGCACCATCAGCCAAATATTGGTAATGAAATAGCCAGAAGTCAGCAGACTAGCGAGGATCAGCAATTGCAGACTGGCAGTATCAAACGCTTGGGCGCTAGCTCCTAGCAAGACATAGCCCAGCACCCAGCCTGTGGCGAGAATGACGGCAAGGCGGCTAATGTTGCGCTGTTCGCGATCGCCTTCTTTGCGAAACAACATCCACAATGCCGGGAAGAAGCCCAGCACCGGGATTAAGGCGATAAACATTTGCAGGCGCTTTAAGTCGCGGTCTTTGTAGCGATCGGGGGTGGGCATAGCGGCGTTCTTATTGAGGCTGAATTTCTGGCAAGATACTCCACGATCGCCCCTGGCAAATGACTTCAGCATCTGAAAGCTGTACGCCAAAGACCTGCCGTCCCAGCTTCAGGAATTCTGTTTTTTCTTCGCCAGATAAAAGTGATTCATCGGCAGCCCGATGGGGATCGCCGCCTGCCTCCAGATAGCGCTGTCGGGCTAAATGGCTGAGTTCCACCAATCTTTCGTATTGCTGTTGTTCTAATTCGGTGGGTTTTCGCATAGATCTATCCCGGTTTTGAATGCTGGATAGCGATCGCTCCAGTCCGCTTTATTCAGACATCCAGTTGACTGGCACAATATCGCCACTTGGCAAAATCATAGCAATTGGCAGAATCTGACTGGGCGTAAATATGTACCAGCTTCCCGTTTCCGCATCAAAATATCGCTGCTGGAGTAGCTCTAGCGTTTCCAGCGCGTTCATAGCTAAGTACTGAGCTTCCGTTGGTTCCACCGATGCCCCCTTACCTTGCTGCGACTGCCCACCAAGCGATCGCATAAGGCTGAGTTGGCTCGTTGATGCGATCGCGATAGACCACGCGAATTTTATAGCGTCCGGTCGCGGGAATTTCGTGGAAAAGATGCTCAACGCTATCCACGCGGCTAACGGATGACCAGATGCTTTGCTTGGGATCGCGATCGTCTGCTTTCATCAGGTAGACATCAAGATTGTTTAAGCCTTTATCGGTGAAGGTTTCGCCCGAATCAAACTCGCCGTTTTTGTTGGTGTCGTTGAGTTCCACCAGTCGATTCCAAGCCAAAGTGACAGAGACGAAGCTGCCTGCTTGAAGCGGTTGCTCAAATGCGTAATCCCGGAATTTAGGCGCATTCTCAGCCACGCCGATCGTATTGTAGTCCCAGGCGATCGGCGGAACGGGTTGGTCGTCGTGCCATTCTCCCGGACTGAACTGCTGATAGGCGCGGAAAGCATCGAGGTGTCCAGTTCCCATTTGGGCATCCAGCGGGATAGCGCGATCGGCGTAAGCATCTGAGGAGAGCCAATCGTGATTGCTCAGATCGAGCAAAGTCCGGCTCATGCCCAGGCGCAAGCCATCGCCGCTGTCTTGCAGCTTGTCGGGAGAGTTCATCAGCACGGCTCTCATCACCTCTTGCTGTCGAGCCGCTAAGCCCCAGTGAGAGGCAGGCTGAGGCTGACGCAGAGCTTGCCGAATGGCGGTATCG
>JBBSFA010000652.1:0-3011 GCA_038239185.1 Elainellales cyanobacterium
CTTCATCCCCCAATTTCGCCAGAATAGCCCGTTGTGAGTAGGTTTCAAAGCAGTCACGTAGATCTTGAAAGACCGGATGCTCTGGATAAACTTTCATTGCCAGTTTCAACCAGTCTTCTGGCTCATAGGCGGACTCTTGATACCAGTGATCGATCCGCGATCGTGCCTCATCCCGATAATCCGGTAGCAAGTAATGAGTCAGAATTTCCAATTCACTGATCTTCCATCGATTAGATAAGCTTCTATGGCGATGGTAGCGAGCCTGAGCGGTTCTAATCCACCAGGCTTCATCAACCCAAGCCTCTTCACTGTGTCGATACCAAGGCAACCCCGTCACCCAGATCAGATAGGCCTCGCCATCCACCATTAACTGCTTCACAGATTGGAGGATGCCATCAGCCCACTCAGTGATCTTCTGTTTCGATTGCTTGTCTTGCTGATCTTTCGTTTGCTTCTGTTTGGGTTGCTTGTCTGGCTTGTCTGGCTTCTGTTTCGATTGCTTCTGTTTCGGTTGCTTGTCTTTCGACTGATTGTCAGTGTTCATGGCATAGATTAGCTGTTAACGTGGAATTGCAAGCCTGGGGACGATCGGGCAATTCTAATGCAGTACAATTTAGCCACTGCTTAGCTTGGCTGCACAGAAGCGATCGAGTAAAGACTTGTATATATCACGTAGCACTCACTCTTTAACCCCCTTATCCATTCTCAATCTCTATCTCATGACCCCGACATCGATGAGCGACCTGGAAACCCAACTTACCGCCCTGCATCAGGATGGCGTAGCGGCGATCGCGGCAATCACCAGCCTGGATGAGCTAGAGCAGCTCCGAATTCAGTATCTCGGCAAAAAAGGTAGCCTCTCTCAGATTTTAGGCGGCATGGGCAAACTGGATGCGACCGAGCGTCCCCGCATTGGGGCGGCTGCCAATGAAGTCAAGGAAGCCCTGCAAACGGCGCTCGATCAGAAAAAAGCTGGCTTGCAAGCTGCCCAGATTGAGGCACAGCTTGAGGCAGAGGCGATCGATGTCACGATGCCGGGAGTATTCCGGTCGCAAGGTCATGCCCACCCCATCACCAGCACCACCGATCGGATGGTGGATATCTTCATCGGTCTGGGCTACACGATGGCGGAAGGACCCGAAATGGAGACGGACTACTATAACTTCGAGGCTTTGAATACCCCTGCCGACCACCCGGCGCGGGATATGCAGGACACCTTCTATTTGCCGGACGGCAACCTGCTGAGAACTCACACCTCCTCAGTGCAAATCCGCTACATGGAGGCAAACGAGCCGCCGATCCGGATTGTGGCTCCGGGGCGCTGCTATCGCCGCGATACGGTCGATGCGACCCATGCGGCAGTGTTCCACCAGTTGGAAATCTTGGCGATCGATGAGGAGCTGACTTTTTCGGATCTGCGCGGCACGATCAAAGTCTTCCTGGAAGCCATGTTTGGCGAGATCGAAATCCGCTTCCGCCCCAGCTTTTTCCCTTTCACAGAACCCTCTGCCGAAGTCGATGTGATGTGGCGCGGTCGCTGGCTGGAGGTGATGGGCTGCGGCATGGTTGACCCCAACGTGCTCAAAAACGTGGGCTACGACCCAGAACGCTACACCGGATTTGCGGCAGGGTTAGGCATCGAGCGCTTTGCTATGGTACTGCACCAGATGACCGATATTCGCGACCTGTACAAGAGCGATCTGCGCTTTTTGCGGCAGTTCTAAGCAAAGCGATCGCTTCGAGGGCGATCGCTTTGCCTCTAAAGGTTTGCCTGTTGCCTCGCCCCCAGCAATTCGCCCATGTGAATCTGGTGTTCTGCCTCATCAAATTTGGCTTCAGCCGATCGCTCCGTCGTCAGCAGAGACACGATAATGCCGACCGCAAAGGCTAAGGGAATGGAAACCAGACCCGGATTTTTCAGCGGAAAAGGAGCCGAAGCATGTTTCAGGATCGTCACCTGAATTGTGGGCGATAGGTAAATCAACAGCAGGGAAGACACCGTCCCCACCCACATACTGCTGACTGCCCCTTTCGTGGTGAAGCGTCGCCACAGCATCGACATCACTAGAGCCGGGAAATTGGCGCTGGCGGCGATCGCAAAGGCTAGCCCCACCATATAGGCCACATTCTGTCCCTTAAATACGATTCCTAGGACGATCGCCAGTACTCCTAGCAGCAAAGTCGCGCCGCGTGCCACCCTAAACTGCTCTGTTTCATCAGCATGACCATCCCGTACTACATTCACCCACAGATCATGCGATAAGGCAGCGGCTCCAGACAAAGTCAGACCTGCCACCACCGCCAAGATGGTGGCGAAAGAAACAGCGGCGATAAACCCTAGAAAGGCATCTCCACCCAGCGCTTCTGCCAGCATTGGAGCCGCCATGTTGCCGCCGACATCCACTTGCTTGATGGCATCCTGACCTACCAGCACCATTGCCCCGAAGCCCAGGATAAAGGTTAGCAGGTAGAAAAAGCCAATCAAAATGGTGGCGTACATGACCGAGGTGCGCGCCGCTTTTGCATTCGGCACGGTGTAAAAGCGCATCAAGATGTGGGGCAACCCGGCAGTTCCCAGCATCAAGGACAGCCCTAAAGACATCGCATCTAGGGGATCAGAAACCTGCTTGCCAGGAGCCAAAACCCCAGAGCCATACTTCTCTGCTGCCGCCGCAAACAGGATCGTGGGATTCATGTCGAACTTGGACAGAACCCACAAGGCCATAAGAATCGCCCCGCCCAGCAGCAAGACCGCTTTGATGATTTGTACCCAAGTGGTCGCAATCATGCCGCCAAAAATTACATAGGACAGCATTACACCGCCCACAATCAGCACGGCAAGCTCATAGTTCAACCCAAACAGCAGCTTAATCAGGTTGCCTGCCCCCACCATCTGGGCAATCAGGTAGAAGCTGACGACTGCCAAAGTGCCGATCGCAGAGGCAATTCGCACAGGCTTTTGCTTCAGTCGATACGCTACTACATCGGTAAACGTGTAAGTTCCCAGATTA
>JBBSFA010000653.1:0-3002 GCA_038239185.1 Elainellales cyanobacterium
ACCGCCCCAACCCGCTACCTTTAGAGGCGACACTGAAATTTTGTTTTCAGAGATGAAAACAGAATTTCGCCCGGATCAACTTTTGGTGGTTACGCCCCAGCCCAACCAGGCAACCCAGGATCGCCGCGCTCCTTATGATGCTGCTTTGGAAGCAGGAGCGAAGGAAATTGGTGCGCCCTTTATTGATGCCGTCAAAGACACGTTTCCCACCTCTGACTTAGCCGATTTTTCTGCTGATGGGCTGCATTTGAATAACCTGGGTCATGCGGCTTTTGCCTCCTATCTGGCTGGAAAAATTGCCGATATGGGCATCGCTGCCGCACCGCCGATCGCGATCGGGGGAAATCCGCTCCCCGCAGCTCAGCGACCCTTACCGGGAGGCTTTCTCCGATTGGATCTGGATACTCCTTTGAGCTTTGGTGAAATTCGCGAGATTTCGGCGCATTGGGTCAAATCGGGGCAGGCTCGATTGGTGGTGATGCGACCGGATGGACGCGGTGGATATGATGCGGTTTATCGCACGCCTGTCTTTAACGTGCAGCCGGGTACAGCCAAAACTGCTGTGCCGCGCTGGTGGGTACTGGAGGGCGATCGCTTAGGCGTGTGGACGAGCACCGATGCGATCGGGTCTGTTGCCGCGACAACAGCTCATCATTTGTCTGTTCGCGGTACTGAAAAGACTGCCGTTGCGGATATCCTTCCCGCTCAAGGGACTGTTGAACCCTACAAGCTTGCCGTCTGGATTGACGCGAAAAAGGGCAACCCCTAAACTACCTGATCTAACATTTTCTCTGAAAACCAAAGGTTGTGCTTGCATGGTGCGAAGAATTGTGCAGGCGCAACCTTTTTGGGTTTTTGGCTGGCTTCAATCGTGGGAAAGAGGGGGCGGAAATAATTTTTCATGAATTACTGCGCCAAATCCTTGAGCATTAGCTATTCTCTTTAAGTACGATTTCCCGCTCTGCTTCAGTTAGCTTTCAGTTAGCAAGGATCTGCCGATACTATGAGTCCCCTGAACTTCATTTCTCTGCTCGGAATTTTCGGGCTATGTGCGATCGCCTGGTTATTCTCCGAGAATCGCAATCCGAAATATTTTCCGTGGCGGGTCGTCATCATGGGGATTCTGTTGCAGCTAGTGCTGGGAGCGCTGGTGTTCACCGTTCCTGTGACACGATATTTGCTGGAAGGCTTCAGCAACTTACTGAATGTGGTGTTTGATGCCGCCGATGCAGGAGCACGATTCATCTTCGGGAGGAACTTGGTGCCGCTGCCCGGACAGGAGCCAATCATTCTATCGCCGTTGGGTTCAGGAGGCGCTTGTGCAGCAGGGACAGCGGGACAGCTTGTGGCGGGGTTCTGTGGAATTCAGTTGGGCTATATGTTTGCGTTTCGGGCTTTGCCTGCGGTCATCTTCTTTTCGGGGTTGATGTCGCTGCTGTATAGCCTGGGCGTGATTCAGGTGATTACTAATGTGTTTGCCAAGGTGTTTTACACGACGATGCGACTCAGCGGCGCTGAGGCACTGAGCGGCGCGGCAAATATTTTTGTGGGAATTGAGGCGGCGATCGTAGTGCGGCAATATCTTGCCAAGATGACGCGCAGTGAGCTGTGTGCAATTCTGGCTTGCTGCTTTGGCACGGCAGCTTCTTCAACGCTGGCAATCTATGTGAATTTCTTGCGACCTGTGTTTCCTAACATTTTGGGGCATCTGGTTTCAGCCTCGATCCTGGCGATTCCTGCCTGCTTTGTCCTGTCGAAGATTTTGGTGCCTGAAACGGTGACTCCCCTGACCGCAGGCGGGATTCCCGATGAGCGGGCTTTGCGCGACGAGCAAAGCAGAGACTCGATCGCCGGAGAGCCGATCGAACGCCTTAGCCCCATGGATGCCGCGATCGTCGGTGCACTGGATGGCGTGAAGATGTCGGTGTCGATCGCGGGAGTGCTGATTTTGGTGCTGGGTTTGGTTTACCTGATCAACCAGTTTTTTGGTGCGCTGACTTATTTGCCCAGCCCGATCGGTAATTGGTTTGAGGTGTTGACTCTGCAAAACATTTTGGGGGCGTTATTTTTACCGTTTACGGTGCTGACCGGGGTTTCGCTGGAGTGGCAGGAGCTATGGGATTCGTCTGTGCTGATTGGCAGACGATTGTTTGAGACGGCGATTCCTCCCTATCAGGCATTGGGAGCGGCGGCGGCAGCGGGGACATTGAGCAGTCGAGCAGTGGTGATTGTCAGCTATGCGCTTTCTGGATTTGCTCATCTGGCTTCGTTGGGCATCTTCGTCGGTGGCACGGTGGCACTAGTTCCTTCTCGCCGCAAAGATATTAGTGAACTGGGCTGGAAGGCTTTGTTTGTGGGGACGTTGGCAACTTACATGATTGCCTGTGTGGCGGGCGTGTTCGATACCGGAAACCCCAGCATTCTCGGTCAGCCTGCGCCGATCGCGGCTCCCAGTGCCGCTCCTAGTACAGCTCCCAGTGCCGCTCCTACCCCTTCTCCTAGTGCAGTTTCTCCCAGCGTGGCTCCAACACCAATCCAGACGGCTATTCCGGCTCCTACAATTAGCCCTCAGTAATCCGATCGAGTTCCACCAACAGAGAGATGTAGCAAAGCCTGCTGTCTGGCTACAGTACGGCAGTAGCTTTACACTCAGGAGACTTCGCGTATGTCTGCATCTGAACCGCTTAAAGGCTTAGAACTGGTGGACTGCGCCAAAGCTAATGCCAAGCAGGGAATCACGGTTGCATCTGATCTGTGTGGCTATGGCGCAAACACCGATCGCTTTAAGCAAGAGCTGGAGCAAGCCTGTGAGCAAATGGGTGTGAAAATCTCTGAGCTGAGCGATTTGATCACAGATCAGCAAACTGTCCTGGAATTGGGCGGGATTGAGGTTGCGCCTGATACGCCCACTGAGCTTTAATCGTTCATAAACGGCTGACCGTTTCGCCTGTGGAAAAAGCGCAGGTGTGGATCATCGGTAGCCGCGACCAAGTGGCGCACCT
>JBBSFA010000654.1:0-2991 GCA_038239185.1 Elainellales cyanobacterium
TAGAGCAAAATTTGACCGTTCTGATTTGCAGTCTTCTGGGCTACAAGCCCTGTCCCACAAGCTATCCATCGATCGCTCTATAGATTATCGCAAAAAAGCCAGAATCGCCGCATTGACGGCGTTAGGATTACTGCTAGAAGCCACATGCCCACAGTCAGACAAGAGCTGGAACTGTGCGTTGGGCAGTTGAGCTTGAAGCGCAACTCCATCTGTAGTAGGAAACCATTGGTCTTGATCTGCCCACAGAATCAGCGTCGGACAGAGCACGCGATCGAGCCGCTGTTGAATTTCGGTGATCCAATTGGGCTGCTGGCGGTGCAGGCGATCGATTTGCTGTGCGCCCAGCTTCAGGTCAGTTGCAAACTGGGTCAGCGTTCCTGAGCGATACAGATAGGGATACGTTAGCTGCTCGATTTCTTCCGAGGTAATTAAATTGCTATCTGCAACGACTTCTCGGCGCATCCGGCGAGCCATTTGACGGATCAGCGGGGCAATCCCGCGAAGCAACTGCCACCGATCGACAAGCTGCACCAGCGACAGCGGCACATAAGCCAGCGATCGCATTCCTAAACTGGGTAAGCGTTTGGGAAAAATCGGGACATTGATCACAATCAGGCGATCGATCAAATCGGGACGCTGTTGGGCAACCGCGATCGCCGTCAGCGCACCCAACGACTCGGCGGCAATGTTCACGGGCACAGGGCTGACCGCCTGAATGATGCGAATTAGCTCAATCACTTGATGTCCAACCGTTTCGGGCAACGGGGCTGCTTCAGAAAATCCGTAGCCTTTTGCATCGACGCAAATTACCTGGAAGTGCTGCGCCAGCGGCTGAATGCTGAATCGCCAGTTATAGCTCCAGCTCCCAATACCGTGCAGCAGCAGCAACGGCTGACCCACGCCCACTTCTCCATAGGCGATCGCCACCTCGCGCCCCTGAGCATCTGGAATGACGATCGTCTGTTTGCCCTGCGGAAACTGCTGCTGCCACCAGTCTCGCTTCGCTAAATCAACTCCCATGCGATCGCTGCTCCCAGGCTTTCATCTTGCCGGGATTGAGCAAGCCATAGGGATCGACTCTTGCTTTGAACGCTAGCTGTGCTGGATCGATCGTTTTTCTGCCGCCATCTTCCAGAATATAGGTATGCGGATTGGCAATAAACGCGCCCTTCTCTTCGTGGTATCTAATAATATCCTGGAGCCGTTCTGGAGTGGTATACCGGACGAGTTGCAGCGCGGCAGGCAAGGCAGTACCGCCCGATCGCAAAAACTCCAGATGCATCATCACTTCGTTCCCAAAGTGAGTATACATATGCTCCACTAGCTTCAACTCCTTGTCTGGCGGAAATATCGTTTGGAGGTAGGTCAGTGTCGGATCAAGGCTGCGGGCATGGAGCGTCGTGTGATTCCAGGTGTATTCACAGAGCATCGTGCCTTTGCTGGCTTCCTGCGCCGATTTTTGGTAGACGATCGCCCCGCCAAACTCTTTCACCAGCTCACCCAATGGCTCCAAACTCGATTCAGCAACCATCAGCAGCGCGCAGTGGCGATCGGGGGGCAGATAGCTCTTAAGCGCGGTGAAATAGTGGACGATCGGGGCAGCATGGATTGAGACGAGCTTTTTGATGATGCCGTCTGAATCGCTGAGCGTTTGTCCAAATCGAGCTGCTGTCATAAAGTCCGGGAAGGTGACCATCAGCTCTGCCCAAGCGTAAGCCGCACCCAGCGGGATTTCTAGCTCGGTGATGATGCCGTTAGTGCCGTAAGCGTGGTTCACCTGCTGCACCTCATCGCCGCGCAGTTCAATCACGTGCGGTTCGTCTTCCATCGTCACGACGCGAACCGCGTTGAGGTTGCCGCGATCGCTCAACAGTCCATAAGTCACAGAGCCAATGCCGCCGCTGCCGCCTGCGATAAAGCCGCCGATCGTGGCGGTGCGGTAAGTGGAGGGAGCCATGCGGATTTCCCAGCCCGTTTCGCGGGTCTGTTTGTCGATCGCTGCCAGCTTTGCACCCGGTTCGACACAGGCAAGACCGGGCTTAATCCATTTGACGGCGTGCATTTTGGTCAGGTCGAGAATCACGCCGCCTTGCAGCGGGATGCACTGTCCATAGTTTCCCGTTCCGGCTCCGCGCACGGTCAGCGGCACGCGATGCTTGACGCAGACTTTGGCGACCTTCAAGACTTCGGCTTCGGTGGCGGGGCGCACGACCAGATCGCCTACTTTGTCTGCCAGCAGAGGCACTAGGATGGGGCTGTAGGTGTAGTAGTCCTTTGAGAGTTTGGCAACCTGAGCCGGATCGCGGATCACCTCAATGCCGCTCAGTTCTGCAATAAAGGCATTCCAGTCAACTGATTGTGCCGTGGCGATCGTCATGAGTCAGCCTCCTTCAAGGGATTGGTAAATCGAACACCTTCGATCGTTGCACCTGATTATTGAAATCTTCGATATATTATTACAGCTATGGTTAATTTCTGTCCCCAAACCGAACAGCCTGATAAATTTGCCTTCGTCGATCGCGCCCTAGCCGAAAGATCTGAAACGCGGCGGTTGCGATCGCTTCAGCCGATCGCGCCAGACGATGCCGTGCAGGTGATCAAGCAAGGTCGCCGTCTGCTGAATTTTAGCTCGAACGATTACCTGGGACTCTCCAAGCATCCCGCCCTGATTCAGGCGGCTCAGGACTATACGGCGCGCTATGGCACGGGTGCAACTGCCTCGCGGCTGGTGACGGGCACTTACGAGATTCATCAGCAGTTAGAGGAAAAGCTGGCGATCGCCTGTGGACGAGAGGCGGCATTGCTGTTTAATTCTGGGTTTCAGGCAAACTTTTCGATTTTGGCGGTGCTATTGGATCAACATTCGCTGGTGCTGTGCGATCGGTTGGTGCATAACAGTTTGCTTCAGGGCGCTTTGGCAAGTCGGGCAAAATTGATTCGATATTCGCACAATGATTTGAATCAGCTAGAAGCGGTTCTACAAAAAATAAA